>CAYNYN010000017.1:0-13542 GCA_964401445.1 uncultured Saprospiraceae bacterium
ATCCATCGTCTATCGTCCATCGTCCATCGACTTTTTGCAGTAGACTCATAATTGGGATTATCGGCTCGAAAAAAAGAAAACCATGTCTTTAGTGAAAAAACTCTTTACCACCGGGGCTGCGATGCTCGCTATTGCCCTGCTGTTCGTGTCTTGTAGTGGCGAGGGCCCTGCAGGCGGGCTCGTCATCGAAGGCCAGATTGCCAATGCGCCCAACCTGAGCGTGCATCTCGACCGCACCACACTCTCCAATACCAGTCAAATCCTCGCCCTGGACAAGACGGAAACCGATGCCAGCGGTCATTTTCGCTTCGAGTTGCAGACGCATCCCGGCAAGGGCATCTACCGGCTGCGCATCGGCGCCAAGCAGATCGTGCTGATCCTGAACGGCAACGAGGACAAGGTGCGCATCGACGGCGACCTGACCACTTTGCAAAGTTTCGACTACAAGGTGTCGGGCTCGGAAGATTCACAAAAATATGTCGAGACCGTCAAGGGGCTCATGGCCCGTCAGGTCACTTCCGACCAGATCCGGGAGATCGTGGAAACCTGGCCCAACCCGCTGTTGGGCATGTACTTGGCCGTACAGGCGCTGGGCGACAACCCCCAGTTCATGGACATCTACAAGAAAGCAGCCGAACGCCTCGAGCAGGAAATGCCGGGCAGCGACTACGCCACCATCTTCAGCCAGTACGTGGGCAGCCTCGAGCAACGCGCCTTGCAGCAGCAAGCCGCCGAAAAAATCAAGATCGGGGCGCCTGCGCCCGACATCGCGCTGCCCTCGCCCGATGGCACCATCTACCGCCTTTCCGACCTGCGCGGCAAGGTCGTCCTGCTCGACTTCTGGGCGAGCTGGTGCGGTCCGTGCCGCCGCGAGAACCCGCACGTGGTGCAGGTGTACAAGAAGTACAAGGATCGCGGCTTCACCGTGTTCAGCGTGTCGCTCGACGGCGTGGACAGCCGCACGGCGGCCCGGTTCAGCAGCAAGGAGCAGCTCGACGAATTCATCCAGCGGTCGAAGGAGCGCTGGGTCAAGGCCATCCAGGACGACGGCCTCGAGTGGCCCTACCACGTGAGCGACCTGAAGAAGTGGGATTCCTCGGCCGCGGCACTGTACGGCGTGCGGTCCATCCCCAAGTCGTTCCTCATCGACCGCGAAGGCAAGATCGTGGCCATCGGCCTGCGCGGCGCGGCTGCCATCGAGCGCGAACTGCTCAAACACCTCTGACGGAACGGTCCGTAGCAGCGTTGAGCCCGGCGGGCGTTTGCGAACGTGTGTCGTTTGCAAACGCCCGTTGCGCTTTTTCTCTGCTGCGCCTGCCCGTTTTTTCCATTGCTGATTCCCCTGAAAAATGGTTGCGCGTTGAGGTTTTGCCGCGTGCAAGGGCACATCGAGGTGACCACGTGACACCCCCGCAATCCGGGGCAGGCTGTGACGACGTGAAATCCCAATGAATGGGGCCAAGTCCCAACCCCCGGATCCTCGGTTCTTCGATTCCTCAATTCCTCCGTAGCGAAAACTACACTCACTCCTCGACTGCTACGGGCAGCACCAGGGTGAACGTGCTGCCCTGGCCCGGCGTGCTGTGCACCTCGATGCGGCCGTTTTGCCCTTCGGCAAACTCTCGCGAGATGGCGAGGCCGAGGCCCGTGCCTTTGGTGCGGTCGTCCTTGCGCCTTTCGTAGCGCTGGAACAGACGTGGCAGTTCTTCAGGCGGGATGCCCGGGCCGCGGTCGGTCACGGCGAAGAGGATCTCCTGCTCGCGGCGCGTGACGTGCACTTCCACCGTGGCACCCTCGGGCGAGTACCGGATGGCATTGGTGAGCAGATTGGTCAGTATGGCCACCGTCTTTCGGGCATCGGCCATCACTTTGCCATTGGTGTCGCAGTGCAGGGACAGATGCACGCTGCGGTCCTGGGCCAGCGTCCGGGTCTCGGCGATGGCCTGGCGCGCCAGCTGGCACGGGGGGTGGGGGGCCAGCTCGAAGGCTTCCTTGCCCGTCTCGATGCGCGAGATGTCGAGCACCTCGTTGACCATCTGCAGCAGTCGGGAGGCATTCTGGTGGATGGTGCGCACCAGCTCCTGCTGTTCGGCATTGAGCGCGCCCACGCGGTGATCCTGCAGCAGGCGCAGCGAGATGCCGATGGCCGACAGCGGGGTCTTGAGCTCGTGCGAGAGGGTGGCCATGAAGCGCGTCTTGGCCAGGTCCTGCTTTTTCAGCTCGGTCACGTTTTTCATCACGACCAGATAGCCGAAAGGCGACTCGCCATCGTTGTCTTCCGAGCGCACGACGAGCACCTCCTTGCTGAAGTACAGTTCCGTTTGCGACTGGTCGATGGCGATGCCGGGCAGGGTCATGTCGGACGCTATGGGGCGACCCTGGATGAGCTCGTGGAAGATTTTTTCGGTGAGGGGGAAGCGATCGACCAGCGCTGCCGGGTGGTGGCCTACCACCTCCTGCTCGCTTCGGGCGCCCAGCAGGTTGAGGCCGGCGCGGTTGGCAAAAAGGATGGTGCCGTCGTTGTCCATGCCGAAGATGGCGTCGCGCGTTTCGTTGATCAGCGTCTCGATGCGCCGCTTTTCGGCCAGCAACTGCACGTAGTTCAGTTTCTCGTACTGTTCGAGGCGCTCGGCCATCTGGTTGAAGGCACGCGCCAGCTGGCCGAACTCGTCGGCTTGCGGCATGTCCAGCCGCTCGCTGTAGTTCTTGGCCGCAATCTGCTGGATGCCGTGGTGCAGCTCAGCCACCGGCCGCGTGATGTAGAGCGGGAAATAGTACATGGCCAGCAGGGCGAAGATGAAAAACACCAGCCCCAGCATGATCATGAAGAGCGATACGCGGTCGGCCATGGCCTTGACCTCGGCCGACTTGCGCTTGATTTCTGCCTCGTTGAGCTGATACACCGACTCCAGCAGGTCCTGCAGGTTGAGCAGCTGGATGTACACCTGGGGCGTCAGTTCGCGGGCATTTTGCAGCGTCTGCAGGTTGCCGCGCAGCATGGCAAAGCCCGATTCGACCTGTTCCAGCATTTCGCGTTCCTGCCCCTCGGCCACCTGCTCGCGCAGCAGGCCCAGGTAGCGCTCGAAACGATCGAAGGCCTTGCGGAGGTTGACGCGCCGGAACGAGGAGGTGCTCTGCTGCAGCGCCACCACCTGCACCATCTCGGTCAGTGCCATCGACATCTCGCGCGTGTAGGCCATGGTCTGATAGTTCTCCTCCATCATCTGCACGGCCTGCTCGCTGATGTTGTTGAGGGCCCACGAGCCCACGCCCCCCAGCAGGGCAATGGCGCCAAACAACAGGAGCAAGGCCAGCCTGATTTTCGTTTTCACGAAAACGAGCGGAGCACGAAACTCATCCCACACTTCGCGAAAGACGCGCTGCAGGAAGGCCACACCTTGGTGCAGGTGCTCATTGATGGCGGAAATCCACGAATCCCAACGGTCAGACTGAGGCATGCGTCGCAAGGAGCTGTCTTGATGGATGTGCAAGGTCGAAAGAAAAAAGGTTTCCGTCACAGCGAGGCGACAGAAACCCGTAGGTGTCCATAGTCACTGGCTTTTTGCTCACATCTGGTAGTCGGGGAAACGCTCCTGAATGGCCTGGCGCAGCTTCTCGCGCGCGGTGAAGATGCGGCTCTTGACCGTGCCCATGGGGATGCCGAGCGCCTCGGCTATTTCTTCGTACTTGTAGCCCTGGTAAAACATCATGAAAGGCACGCTGTAGGTGCTGCCAATGCTTTCCACGATGCGGGCCAGCTCATCCATCATGATGCGGCTGTGCGCCTCGTTGTCGGTAGCATGGCGTTCGTTCACGAACACATGGCTGTCGGAGGGCTCGCTGCTGGTGGCGCGGTTGCGCTTCTTGCGATACATGTTGATGAACGTGTTGCGCATGATGGTGGCCGCCCATGCCTTGAAGTTGGTGCCCACCTCGAACTTGTCCTTGTGAAACCATGCCCGCATGGCCGTCTCCTGCAACAGATCCCGAGCGTCCTCCACGTTTTTGGTCATGCGCAGGGCAAAGGGGAACAGTTGGTGTTCCATCTCCGAGAAATAGCGATTGAACTCGAGTGCGGTCATGGTTCTCGTTTTTTATTTGCAGAAAAAGAAGCGTCGTCGTGCTGGTCGGCAAGTGTGAACACCCAACCCGCCAGCGCCAGCAGGAAAAACAGGATGCCGAAAAACCACACTTGCCACATCGTTCATTGGTTTGCCTTTTCCATGACCAATAGCGTTCCGGCTGTGCCAAAGGAGAAGGGAGTGTGATTTGATTGTGTTGATTTTCAATACATTGCTGTGAATCGCCGAGCGAGCCAGGCCGGCGCGAAAACCACTGACCCTTTCAAAATGAAAGGGTGGGTTTTTTCAAAATGGAAGACATGGGTGAGAGAGAGACGGAGAGACTGAGTGAGTGAGGAGTGAAGGGAGAGGAGTGAGGAGTGAAAGGCTTGGTGTGCCCGTTGCTGTGTAGTGCAAGACTAACCCTCAACGCTACACGCTCAACCCTCAACCAAGGAGAAAGAGAGACTGAGTGAGAGAGGAGTGAAGAGAGAGGAGTGAGGAGAGAAAAGCGTTGCGGAACGTGGCGTCGTTGCGCCCCGATAGTCGGGACAGGCTTTGCGCGAGGCCAACGCTCAACGCTCAACCGATTCGACCTGTTTCACCGATTCACCCGATTCCACCGAACTCGGTGGCTCTCTGTGTGTGCTCTGTGGAGCTCTGTGAAAAAGCTAAAGTTTCTTAACTCGATCCTCAACCCCCGGCAGGTTGTGCCCTATCCGAGCGGATACTCGGCCACGATTTCCCAGTACTTGCCGTTGTGCTTGAGCAGGGCGATGTGGGAAGCGGTGTAGTGGGCCTGGTAGCGCCTTTCGGCAAATGCCTCCCACACTTTCGGGAACAGCTCCTCCGTCAGGTCGCGATGGGCCAGCGTCATGTGCGGACGGAAGGGGCGTCGGTCCTTGCAGGGCAGCTGGACCTTTTTCTGAAGCCAGGCACAGAGGTCGTAATGCAGGCGGGCCAGCGCCGCGTTGTGCCGGATGCGGACGTAGATGACGCGTTTGTCGAAGCGGCCGAAGTCTTCGAGCACCACCGGAAAGCTTTGCTGGTGGCGGGCAAACTGGTAGAGCGCCTCCTTGAGCTGATCCTCATCGCGCTCCGGCCACCTGAAGGGCGGGATGAGCGTGATGTGTGGGGGTGATTTGAGCGCGTGGCGGGGCCCCCACGTCCGGGCGATCTCCTTTTTCATGGCGCTCACCTCCTCGCGCACCATGTATGGCGGCAGGGTGGCGATGAAGTAGAGCGGCTTGCGTGACGGTGCGCGCTTTTCCATGGCTGCAAATATGGTCACCAAATCGGATTGAATCGCCTGAAAAAATGGGGACGCGTGACACCGTGGGTACCATCGTCCAGAAACAAAAAAACCCGGGCATTGCCCGGGCCAAAATTGGATGTGTATGAAACTGTCAATGGTTGTGACCTTACAATAACGATGATATTCAGTCGCTTATTCCACAATCGCGGCCGATTTTTGTTCATTTCCCGCGGGCGTCAGGATCTTTTGCTCCAGGCGCTTGTAGGCCGCCATGAGCCGCAGGAAGAGCGTTTCCTTTTCCGATTCGGGCAAGTATCTGTTGGAAGTGATGATTTCGGCGAGTGCTTGCTTCTTGGCAAGCAAATATCTCGCCACATGGCTGTCGTACAGGCCGTTTTGTAGCGATTTGTGAAATTCGGAGTGCGCAGGGGCGGCGCCAGGCCGGGCATAGGGCGCTGCAACGAAACGGGAGAAGTCGAAGTCATAGGGTACCGGCACGTACCAATCCTGCTCGGGCACGTAGATGAATTTGACGTTGCGGGCCATCTGAAGGTCCCAGTCGTCATTGCCGATGAGCTCCTGGAACAGCATCAGCAGGCGGGTGTCGTTTGGCGAAAGCCGCGAGGTGGCCAGGCCGAACTTCTCTTCTTCCACGCCGTGCATGCGTGCGGCCAGCTCGTCGGTGTCTTCGATGAGGAAGCCGAACCGCCGTATCTTCTTGCCGTCGGCGCCCTGGTCCACCCAGGTCATGCGGGCCAGCTGCGTGCGATAGCTGTTGGGCGTGAGTTCGTTGTAGAAGCGATAGACCAGGTACTCGCGCAGGACGAGCTCGTTGCCGGCATATCGGTCTTCGAGGCAGTGGGTGACGATCTTGAAGTCGTTGAACTCGGGTTCGAGGCCGGCAGCAGCCAGTTGCGATTTGGGGATCTTGAGCTTGAGCGGCGGAAAGTCGCAATTCATCCGCCGGAAGCGGCCGCGCAACCGGATCTTGCCCTGGAAAGTGTGCTGAAAGGCACCCGAGCGAATCACCACGGTGGCGGGCACCCATTCTTCCGACTGGATGTCGGCGAGCAGCCGGCTGAGGTCGGCCTGCACCTCGATGCGGGCCAGGTCGTCCTGCTGGAGCACGTCCATGAGGCTGGGCTTGTCCTGTGCGGCCAGCGACAGATGTACGATCGCGCACAGAATGAGCATCAGGGCGTAGGTAGTGGTGCGGGGTTTCATGGTAATTCGCTTTTCAAGTGCAAATTTGTGCCCTTGTGCACGAAGGATGTGGCAATTGTTCGATGAATGCATCGTTTTTGGGGCTCAACAGTTCGATGGTTGCCCAGGATGGTCGGGTACAAGTCAGTGACAATGAACAGAAACGTGGGGTTGCTTCAACAGTTGACGGGACATGATTAAGTTTTTGAAAAGAAATCTTTACCTCTTTGCGCTGGGGGTATGGCTGGGGGGCGCGGCTTTCATTTGGCCATCGCATAGTGGTCGGGCCGCAGACAGGCCGCGCAACGTCATTCTGATCATCGGCGACGGCATGGGGCTGACCCAGTTGACGGCGGCGCGTTTCAGCAGGCGCAAGCCCATGCACTTCGAGCGCATGCCAGTGGTGGGGCTGGTCAAAACCCACTCGGCCGACAACCTGATCACCGACTCGGCAGCAGGCGCCACCGCTTTTGCCTGCGGCTGCAAGACCTACAACCACGCCGTGGGTGTCGATTCGTCGGGGCGTCCGTGCCGATCCCTGTTCGAAGACGTGGAGGCGCACGGCGGCTGTACGGGCGTGGTGGTCACCTCGGCGCTCACCCACGCCACGCCGGCGGCCTTCCTGGCCCACGAGGCGCACCGCACGCGCTACTACCGCATCGCTGCCGACATCGCGCACTCGGGTGTCGATTACCTCGTAGGCGGAGGACTGAAATATTTCGTCGAGCGCGAGGACGGGGCCGACCTCAAGGACAGCCTGCGTCGGCAGGGCATGAAGGTGCGCACGTTCAAGGACGGGCCACTGTCGTGGTCGCAGATGCGCAAGGCCGACCGCTTCGCCTGGTTTGCTGCCTGGAACCATCCGGGTGCGGCCGAGACGGGGCGCAACTGGCTGGCGCAGGCCACGGCCCTGGGTGCCCGTTTCCTTTCGAAATGCGCCGGCGAGCGCGGATTTGTCCTGCTGGTGGAAGGTTCACAGATAGACTGGGGCGGCCATGCCAACGACCTGCATTTTACCGTCAAGGAAATAGAAGATCTCGACGCGGCTATCGGCGCGGCGCTCGATTTTGCGCAAGCAGACGGCCACACGCTCGTGCTGGTGACGGCCGATCACGAAACGGGGGGCATGTCCATTCCGCCGCCGTCGCGCATGGGCCACCTCGTCGAAGCATTTTCGACCAACAGCCACACCGCTTCGATGGTGCCGCTGCTCGCCTATGGGCCGGGCGCCGAAGCGTTTGGCGGCATCATGGACAACACCGAGGTGCACGCGCGCCTGCGCCAGCTGCTCGGCTGGTAGCATTCAGGGACGAGGGATGAACCGCTTGCCGGATCCTTTGTTTGTGCTTGCCCGCGGCCTGCCATTTGCAATCCATGCAGGCGGTGGGCTATCTTCACGCCGCTTTGCCAATCTATCCGCCCAACAAAACACGGTCAAATGATCAGCACAGAGCAGTTGGACAATCTCACCATGATTCGCGACAGTGCCCGCGATTTTGCAGAAAAGTACATCCGTCCCCACGTCATGGAGTGGGACGAGACCCAGCATTTCCCCATCGACCTCTTCCATCGCATGGGCGAGTACGGCTTCATGGGCGTGCTCGTGCCCGAGCAATATGGCGGTGCGGGCCTGGGCTATCAGGAATACATCACCATCATCGAAGAGATCGCGCGCGTGTGTGGCTCGATCGGCTTGTCGGTGGCGGCGCACAACTCGTTGTGCACCAACCATATTTTGCAGTTTGGCAACGAAGAGCAGAAACAGCGCTATCTGCCCAAACTGGCCTCGGGCGAATGGATCGGCGCATGGGGCCTGACCGAGCCCAACACCGGCAGCGATGCTGCCCGCATGCAGTGCGTGGCCGTGGAAGACGGCGACCATTACGTGCTCAACGGCACCAAAAACTTCATCACGCATGGCAAGTCGGGCCACGTGGCCGTCGTCATCGCCCGCACGGGCGAGCTGCTCGACAAGCACGGCATGACGGCCTTCATCGTGGAGCGCGGCACGCCGGGCTTCATGGCCGGCAAGAAAGAGAACAAACTGGGCATGCGCGCCTCGGAAACGGCCGAGATGATTTTCGACAACTGCCGCATCCCCAAGAGCCAGGTGCTGGGCGAGGTGGGCGACGGCTTCATCCAGGCCATGAAGATCCTCGACGGCGGCCGCATCTCGATCGCGGCGCTGGCCGTCGGCATCGCCAAGGGGGCCTATGAGGCGGCCGTGGCCTACTCGAAGGAGCGCCACCAGTTCGGCCAGCCCATCGCCAACTTCCAGGCCATCTCGTTCAAGCTGGCCGACATGGCCACCAAAATCCAGGCCGCCGAGCTGCTCACGCGCAAGGCCGGTGCCAAGAAGGATGCGGGCATGCGCACGACCACCATCTCGGCCATGGCCAAGCTCTATGCTTCCGAGATTGCCGTGCAGGTGGCCAACGAAGCCGTGCAGATCTTCGGCGGCTATGGCTACACCAAGGAGTTCCCCGTAGAAAAGCACTACCGCGATGCCAAGCTGTGTACCATCGGCGAAGGCACCTCGGAGATCCAGCGGCTCGTCATCTCGCGCCAGATTTTGCGCGGCGAGGAAGCGTGATTTCGTGGGGGCAAGAAGTAGTGAAGGGGCGTGATGCCAGGGGCATCGAGCTGCCTTTTCGGCTTTCGCCAAAAAAATGAACTGCCGACGTGGACCCGCAAAAAGCCGAGCTGACCGGCCAGTATTTCTTTGCCAAGCTGGCCAAGCTGGTGGCCGAAGACCTTCCTGCGGCCGCGCGTGCCGAGCTGCTGGCCGATATGATGCGCCGCTTTTTCGTGGCGATGACCGAAGACTCGGGCCTGCACTTCTACACGCTTTTTTCGCGTATCGCCTATGCCTTTCAGGTCGGGGAAACGCCCGAATGGCTGCAATATGCCGTGCAGCGTTTTCGCCGCAAGGTCGAACGCTACGAACGCGGCCAGAAGCGCCACTGGGGCGAGGAGGAATGGCTCGAGAGTGCCCGCGCCTTTGCCGAAGCCGTCGCCCACCTCAGCGGCCTGCCCGTGCCTGAGTCGCTCGACGAGCAGCTTCCCCCGGCCAGCCGTAGCGTACCACATCGCGCAGCCGAGCACGTGGCCGCCTGGGCACGGGTCGTGCTGATGGGCACGGCCGAAGGACTGTTGCAGGGCATCGATGAGGAGGGCAGAGCCGTCAGGGTGGGGCCGCGCGCCCGATATGAAGACTACTTCGAGGCCGTGCAGCGCGACATCCAGCGCACCTTCGGCTTCCCCGTGGTGGTCCACCTGCTCGACGTGGTGAATGAGGACGAAGTGTGGCGCCCCCGCCTCATCGTGCTCGAACCCGACTTCCTCATCGACGTGACGGCCGTGGCCGAATGCTTCCTGCCCGATCAGGTGGTGCCCGAGCTGAACCTCGTCAAACGCTTTTTGCCCTGGACCACATCCGCGCCCATCGTGCTGGGTAACCTGGCCAACTACATGCTCGACGAGCTGGTGGTGCAGGAGGACGTGGAGTGGAACAGGGAGTTCATGCGTTCGTTCTTTCTGCTCAGTCCTTTTGCTTTCGCAAAAATGGACGATGCCGAGCTCAAGAAACTGCTCGGCGATGCCCGCACGCAGTTTCACACCCTGCGCAAGCAGGTGAAGGAACACTTCGAGGAGCGCCATGGCATCGACCCGAAGAAAGCCTACATCGAACCGACTTTCTTTTCCCACATCTACGGGCTGCAGGGCCGCCTCGACATGCTGTACCGGCCCGGCGAGGAGCAGCCGACCATCGTCGAACTCAAGAGCGGAAGTGTGTTCCGGCCAAACGCCTATGGCATGAACACCAACCACTTCACCCAGACCCTGCTGTACGATCTGCTCGTCAAGTCGGCATTCGGGCACCAAAGCGAGCCGCGCAACTTTATCCTCTATTCCAAAGCGGGCGATGAGGCCATGCGCTATGCCCCGCCCATCGAGACGCACCAGTACGATGCGCTGCAGGCCCGCAACAGCCTCATCCGGCTGGAGCGCGAGCTGAGCCGGCCCCTGCCGCACGTGCGCGGGGAGGATTTCGAGCGCGTGTGGAAGCTGTTGCTCCAACTGCATCCCGACAACTTCCCCAGGGTTTCGGGCTTCCAGCGCCGCGACCTGCAGCGCTTTGCCCAGGCCCTGGCACAGCTCGACCCCGTCGAGCAGCGCTGGTTCGCGGCCTACGTCAGCTTCATCGCGCGCGAGCACCGCTACGCCAAAATGGGGGCCGATGGCTCCACCCGCAGCGGCCAGGCCAGCCTGTGGCTGTCATCGCTGCGCGAAAAGCAGGAGCGCTTCGAGATCCTGAACGACCTGCAGATCGTGGACAACAGGGCAGACCAGGACGAGCCCGTGCTCATCTTCCGCAAAACGGACCTCACCTGCGAGCTGAGCAATTTCCGCAAGGGCGACATCGCCGTGCTGTATCCCGTCGAAGGCCCCGACAGCCATCCCCTGGCCAACCAGCTGTTCAAATGCACGGTGCTCGAGCCCGGCCCCGAAGTGGTGAAGGTGCGGCTGCGCGCCCGGCAGCGCAATGCCGATTTTTTCAGGCAGTTCGACCGCTGGAACATCGAACCCGACCTGCTCGATGCTTCCTTCACTTCGCTGTATCGCAGCCTTTTCGCATTTGCGGAAGCGGACAAGGACAAGCGGGCGCTCTGGCTGGGCCGCCGTGCCCCCCGCCCCGGATCCGATGCCTTGCCCGAGGCCGTGCCGCCCGCCGGCCTCACGCGCGAGCAGGAGGAGGTGTTCCGCAAGGGCCTGGAAGCCGGCGAGGTCTTTCTGTTGTGGGGGCCGCCCGGCACGGGCAAGACCAGCAAGATGCTCCATGCGTGGGTGGCCTGGCTGCTGCGCCATACCGACGAGCACTTCATGCTGTTGGCCTACACCAACCGCGCCGTGGACGAGATTTGCGCGGCGCTCCACCACATCGGTCCCGAGTGGCTGCCCGAAGGCAAGGCGATCGAAGATTGCTACCTGCGGGTGGGTTCGAAGTATGCCACCGACGAGAGATATCACGGCCAGCTGCTTTCCGAGCGCCTCAAGACCATCGGCACGCGGGCCGAGCTGGTGCAGCTGCTGCAGGAGCGCCGCATCATCGTGAGCACCGTGTCCACCATGATGAACCGCCCCGAGCTGTTCGAGCTGAAGCGGTTCCAGCGCGTCATCATCGACGAGGCCTCGCAGCTCACCGAGCCCATGCTGGCTGGCCTGCTGCCGCGCTTCGAGCGCGTCATGCTCATTGGCGACCACAAGCAGTTGCCGGCCGTGGTGAGCCAGCCGGAGCGCCTCACCAGGGTGCAGGACCGCCAGCTACAGCGCCTGGGCCTCAGGGATCTGGGCAACTCCCTGTTCGAGCGCCTCTTTGCCCTGTACCAGCAGAAGGGCCAGCAGCATGCTTTCGCAAAACTCACCCACCAGGGACGCATGCACGCCGAGCTGATGGCGTTCGCCAACGAGGCCTTCTACGAGGGCTATCTGCAGTTGTTGCCCGAAGGGGTGGCGGGGCATGCGCGCCAGGTGGCGCCCCTCGAGCGGCCCCTGCCGGCAAAAGGCGACGCGCTGGCAGAGGTGCTCGCCACCCGGCGCCTCGTGTTCATCCCCACGCCGCCGGCCGAGTTTGGCAACAGCAAGCAAAACGAGGCCGAGGCCAGGGCCGTCCTGCGCATCATCCGGACGCTGAAAGACATGTACGGCAGCGAGAAAGCCATGCCCAGCCTGGGCGTCATCACGCCCTACCGCGCACAGATCGCCGCCATCCGCAAGGTGCTGAGCCAAAACGGCCTCGACCCGAACCACTGGACCATCGACACGGTGGAGCGCTATCAGGGCGGCGCCCGCGACATCATCATCCTGTCGCTGTGCACCAATTCCATCCAGCAGCTCGACATGCTCATGCACCTCAACGAGGAAGGCGTCGATCGCAAGCTCAACGTGGCCGTCACGCGGGCCCGCGAGCAGATGATCGTGGTAGGTGCCGAGGAAATTCTCGCCAGCAACAACCTGTATGCCGACCTGTTGCGCCGATGCTGCCGGGTGGAAATCTGAAGCCCGTCGGGAATTGTCGGCAAGCGCACACTGGAGGGCGAAAAATCGCGCCGCGGAGGGCATGCCATGCAGCGAAAGGCCCTGTTCATGCGTTAAAAAAATGAACGGTCGTTCATCTGTCATTCGGCAGCTTCGTACCTTTGCGAAAATTTTCAAGTGAATGGAAATCAACGGGCCACGTCTTGCGGAAAAGCTGGTTGAGCTGGTCGGCAAAGCCGAGCAGGAGCCGGAGACCAACTGGTCGCTGCGCAACCTGTATGCGCTGGTTCGCCTGACGCGCCCCGAGCTGTTCGAGTCGAGCGTGTGGGTGCCCAAGCCCGGCGATCCGCTCACGCCCAATGCCGTGTACCATCTGCTGCTGGACCTGCCCGAGGAAGACCTGAAAAAGGTGGCGGCCCAGGTGTGCGACGACCTGCAGTTCGTCTTTCCGATGGAAACCTTCGACCTGCGCATGATGCTGGAGGGCCGGGGCGAGTGGCTGCCCGATCTTCCCGAGCGCGAAAAGCAGATCGAAAAGGTGAACCGCTACCTGCGCCGCATCGACGGTGCCATCCTGGCAGGGCGCTACTCGCTGGCCGTCAAGCTGACCAATCGCTGCCTGCGCGAGTACTATCGCACCTTCCTGCGGTCGTGCTCGCTGGTGCGCGACGAGTTCCGCAAGGAAGACCTCAACCAGATGGCCGTACAGATCTGTCGCTTCCTGCTGGTGTATGCCCGCAAGTACGGCATTCCCTATCCCGAGAGCCGCATCCTGCTCATCTCGGCCATCTCGGCCAACATCAACGAAGCCGCCGCCGAGATCGATCGCGACGAGGACGGCAAGACCGGCACCGACAAGGCCATGGCGCTCTACGCCCGCTACAACGTCAATCGCATCATCAAGTTCCTCAGCAGGTTCATGTGAGGGTTTGCGACGGTCGAGATCCCGATTTTTCATCGGAGCCTGGCCTGCGCCCCTTGGGC
>CAYNYN010000017.1:13642-21479 GCA_964401445.1 uncultured Saprospiraceae bacterium
ACCATTTGCCGAAAGGCGGAAAAGAAAAAAGCCGCGCTCGACGATGAGCGCGGCTTTTGCGTTTGTGACTCCGCTGGGATTCGAACCCAGGACCCCTTGATTAAAAGTCAAGTGCTCTAACCAGCTGAGCTACGGAGTCGACCTTGAAATTGCCTTGAAATTTCGTTTGGGGAACCCCCTTTTTTCAAAGGCGATGCAAAGATAAGGCGGTTTGCAAGATTTGCAAGGCTTGCGGGCGATTTTTCAGCCTGAAAAACGCCGTGGCGCGTTCACGAGTTTCATTTTCAACCACAAAAAGGCGAAAAAAAATCCGGCATCAGGTGCCGGCCGAGGGCAGCCACTGCCGCACCATGCGGCTCACCACGTCCATCCACTCGGGATCGTCGTTGAGCGAGGGCACCAGGTCGAGGCGTTGGCCGCCCGCCTCTTCGAACACCTCGGCATATTCCTCGCCGATCTCTATGGTCGTTTCCAGGCAGTCGCTCACGAAGGCGGGGCAGAAGACGAGCACCCTGCGGGCGCCTTTTGCCGCAAGGCGGCGCACCGTGTCCTCGGTATAGGGCTTCAGCCACGGATCGCGGCCCAGGCGCGACTGGAAGCACATGGTATAGCGGTCGGGCGCAAGGCCCAGCAGTGCTGCGATGCCGCGCGTGGTGGCGGCGCACTGTGCGCGGTAGCAGTATTGGTTGCCGGGGTGGATGCGGGCGCAGCAGTCGCCTTTCAGGCAGCCCTCGCCGCCGGGTGCTTTGGTCAGGTGGCGTTCGGGCAGGCCATGGTAGCTGAACAGCACGTGGTCGTAGCTGTCCAGATCGAACTGGCGGCCTTTTTTGGCGAAGAGGGTGAGGAAGTCGGGATCGGCGAAGAAGCTGTCGGCGATGGTGAGCGGCGGGATGTACCACTTGTCCTGGAGCACGCGCATCACCTCGGCCTGGATGCTGGCCGTGGTGCTGGCGGCGTATTGCGGAAAGAGCGGCAGGACCACCAGGTGACGGATGCGTTTGGCGAGCAGCCGGTCGATGGCTGCCTCGATGGAGGGCTGCTGGTAGCGCATGGCCAGCTCGACGACGAAATCGTTGCCCAGACGGGCCTGCACGCCCCGGGCCAGCGCTTCGCCGTACACCTTGAGGGGCGAGCCGGCCGCGGTCCACAGCTTGCGGTAGGCCTTGGCGCTCTGGCCTGCACGCAACGGCACCACGAACAGGGGCATGATGACGTGGCGCACGAAGGGCACGTCGATGACGCGGCGGTCGGAGAGGAACTGTTTGAGGTAGCGATAGACGGCGCCGCGTCGGGGTTCGTCGGGCGTGCCGAGGTTGACCAGCAAGACGCCTACCGGGCCGCGTTGTATGGATATGGTCGTACGCATGGCGCGAAGCTACGGCCTGGCGCGTGGCCTTCTGTAAACGCAGCGTCAATTGTACGCCGATCCGGGGCAAATGGCGTGCGCCCCGCCAACGTGGGTCCCATCGTCGGCCCATCGACGTATCTTTGGCCATCCAACCCGTAACCCATGAAGAAACCCCTCATTCTGGTAACCAACGACGACGGCATCGCTGCACCCGGACTGCGCGCCCTGGTGGAAGTGGCGAGCCGGTTCGGCGAGGTGGTCGTGGTGGCGCCCGACTCGCCCCAATCGGCCCAGGGCCATGCCATCACCATCGCCGAGCCGCTGCGCCTCAACAAAGTGGACGTATTCGAAGCGTTCGACGCGTGGGAATGCTCGGGCACGCCGGTGGACTGCGTCAAGCTGGCGCGCCACGTGGTGCTGAAGGACCGCGTGCCCGACCTGTGCCTGTCGGGCATCAACCACGGCTCCAATGCTTCCATCAACATCATCTACTCGGGCACGCTGTCGGCGGCCATGGAGGCCTCGCTCGAGGGCATTCCGTCCATCGGCTTCAGCCTGCTGGACTATAGCTGGGATGCCGATTTCAGCGCAGCCGCTCACTATGCCGCACGCGTGATCGAATGGGTGCTGGAGCACGGCATGGATGGCTGCAAGCTGCTGAACGTCAACGTGCCGGACCTGCCATTGGAGGAAATCAAAGGCTTGCGCGTGGTGCGCCAGGCCGAGGGGCGATGGGTAGAGGACTTCATGGAGGCGCGCGACCCGCGCGGCGAGCCCTACTATTGGCTCACGGGCCGCTTCGAATGCGACGACGATGGCGAAGACACCGACGTGGGCGCGCTGATGCGCGGCTACGTGTCGGTGGTGCCGTCGGGCCACGACCTGACCGTCCACGCCGCCATCCCCCAACTCAAAGCGCTGGAAAAAACGATTGTCCACACATCCGCCAACCGATGAATCGACAAAACACGATCGGCTACGGCATGACCCTTGGCGTGCTGGTGCCTGCCGCCGTCTTTTTGGCCCTGCACGGCCTCTTCGCGGCGCTCGATGCGGCAGGGCTGACGGCCGAGATGCCCCTTTCGGAAAACTTCAGGGCGCGCACCATCGCGCTCGTGGCGCTGGCCTCGAATGCCATCCTGCTGCAGCGCTTCCAGAAACGCCGCATGTGGCAAGCCATGCGTGGCGTGGTGTTCCCCACCTTCGTCTTCATCGTCGCGTGGATGTGGGTGTACGGGCGCAAACTGCTCTGAGGCGGCGCCACCGCCTTCACCTTTCAACCGGACGGCAATGAGATACTACATCATAGCAGGCGAAGCATCGGGTGACCTGCACGGCTCGTGGCTGGTGCGCGGGCTGCATCGTGCCGATGCCGATGCCGCGGTGCGCGGCTGGGGCGGCGACCTGATGGAGCGTGCGGGCATGCAGCTCGACGTCCACTATCGCGACACGGCCTTCATGGGGTTCGTGGAGGTGGTGCGCAACCTGCCGACCATCCTGCGGCTCATGGCCAAATGCAAGCGCGACATCCTCGCTTTCCGGCCCGACGCGCTCATCCTCATCGACTATCCGGGCTTCAACCTGCGCATGGCCCGGTGGGCCAGGGCGCGCGGCATCAAGGTGTTTTACTACATCAGTCCGCAGGTGTGGGCATGGAAAGAGGGCAGGGTGGAGACCATCCGGCGTGCGGTGGATCGCATGTTCGTGATCCTGCCGTTCGAGCCTGCCTTCTACGCGCGTCACGGCATCGAGGTGTCTTATTTCGGCCATCCGCTGGTGGACGAGGTGACCGACTTCCTGGGCCGCCATGCGCCCGACCGGGCGGCATTTGCCGAAAGGCATGGCCTGCGTGCCGACGCACCCCTCGTGGCGCTGCTGCCGGGCAGCCGCAGGCAGGAAATCAGCCGATCGCTCGAGGTGATGCTGGAGGTGGCGCGGCGACAGCCCCACCGCCAGTTCGTCATTGCGGGGGCGCCCTCCATGGATCCTGCCTTTTACGCCCCCTTCGTGGAGCGGGCCTCTGCCGGCAACCTGCGCATGGTGCACGATCAGACGTGGCCCCTGCTCGCGGTGGCCGATGCGGCGCTGGTCACTTCGGGCACGGCCACGCTGGAAACGGCCATGTTCGGCGTGCCGCAGGTGGTGTGCTACCGCGGCAACCATCTTTCCTACCTCATCGCGCGGCGCCTGGTCAAGGTGCCCTACATCTCGCTGGTCAACCTGATCATGGGCGAGGCGCTGGTGACCGAGCTCATTCAGACGGATTTCGAGGCCGGGCGCACGGCTGCCGAGCTGGATCGCCTGTTCGACCCTGCGCGGCGGGAGCAGATGTTGGAGGGCTATGCCGCTTTGCGCGAAAAGCTGGGCCGGCCGGGCGTGGCGCAGCGCGTGGCCGACGAAATTGTCACCCTGCTTTCGCAAAAAACGGCCCCGGCGCTCGAATAACTCGCAGAATTTGCTTCTTTTTGTGAAAGCAAGACAACCCTCGACTGCACCAACTGTTATCATGGCATTCCGGCGTCTTCAGACGCCCGATCCTGTCTGGAAATCCATTTTTTCATCAATTTTTTCTCTACTCATGTCAATCATTCCCATTCTCAGGCCAGCCGGCTGGGCAGCCAATCATCCCCTCATTTTCCGCCAGCAGCTCGCCGACCACCCGCAGAGTCCGGTGGTAGCCTACGGCAAACTGGAAGGTGAAGACGTACACATTCAGGAAGCACAGAGCGAAGAGGAGCTCAAGGTGCTGTTGCCCAAATACCAGGAAGAAAGCCTTGCCGCCCTGCGCGAGCTGGACCTCGACATCGTCGTCGAAGACGTGGAAGGCTTCAAGATCGCCTTCGTGCAAAACCACCCGCTCACGGCCGAGACCATCCTCGAGCCGGGCTTCATGAAGCAGGTCCAGGAAAAGCTGGGTGCCGCCTCGATCGTCGTGGCCATCCCCATGCAGGGCTTCCTGCTCGCCGTCGATGGCGACCAACAGGAGCAGGTGGAGCGCCTGGGCCACATCGCCATGCAGATGTACCAGTCGGGCGAGAGCGAGCCCATCACCACCTCGCTGTTCATGCTGCAGGACGGCGAGATCGTGGCCATCGCCGTGATGGACGAAAACGAAGGCCAGCAGCAGTCCGACGACGGCTCTTTCCTGCAGATCGGTCAGCACAAGGAGAACGGCAACGTGCTGGTAGCCATCGGCTACGACTCGTATGAGCGCTTCGCCACCACCGTGGTGCAGACCTACCAGGGCATCCTCAACCACGTGGCCCAGTCGGGCTTCTTCGGCGGCACCATCGACTACCACATCCATCCGGGCATCATGCCCAAGACGGACGAGCTGGTGCAAGTGTGCAAGGCCCTGTGCGAGGAAGACCTCAAGCCCTCGGCACTGGTAGGCGTGGGCAATCCCGTCCAGGCCAAAGTGCGCTTCCTCTACGAGGAAGAAGTCATCGCCGAGACGAGTGAGCCGGGCAAGACGCCGGGCGGCCTCTACATCGCATAAAAAGAGCGGATGCCGTGCGCCATCCGTGGCCACAATGGCATCAGACCAAATACACAGTACATAGTCGGGAAAGGGCAGTTCGGCCGTAGTGTCGGGCTGCCTTTTTTGCGTGATTGCGTGACGCGTAACGCGTGACGACGCATATCCAGGAGGATTTGGGGAACCGACAGTTGAGCCTCACCGCGCTCGATGTTCAGAGGGTGCACTTCGCGAAACAGGAGCACTACGGTGTATGAGACAAACACTCAACCCTACACACTCAACCGATTCGACCGTTCACTCAGCTCCGTGCCCCTCTGTGTGGCCTCTGTGAAGCTCTGTGGAAGAAAAAACTGCGTCTTTACTGGGCTATTCTGCGCCTGAAAGCTGCGGTTTTGAAAGCTCGCTGCACTCGTGACGATGGATGATGGACGATCTAAGATGGACGTCGTCACGTTGTCACGTGTTACGTGTCACGCCCCAACTCAGACCAGCATTTCGAAGAGCATGGGGTTGTCGTTGAGCGTCTGGTAGCTGATGCCGTGGCGTTGCATGCGCTGGATGAGCGCGTCGTAGTCTTCGCGCCGTTTCAGTTCGATGCCGACGAGGGCGGGGCCGCGCTCGCGGTTGTTTTTCTTTGTGTATTCGAAGCGCGTGATGTCGTCGTCGGGGCCGAGCACGTTGTTGAGGAACTCGCGCAGGGCGCCGGCCCGTTGCGGGAAGCGGATGAGGAAGTAGTGTTTGAGGCCTTCGTAGAGCAGGGCCCGTTCCTTGATCTCTTCGGTGCGGGTGATGTCGTTGTTGCTGCCGCTGACGATGCACACCACCTTTTTGCCCTGCCATTGGGGTGCCAGCAGGCGCAGGGCTGCCAGCGTGAGTGCGCCGGCCGGCTCGACGACGATGCCCTCTTCGTTGTACAGGTCGAGGATGACGGAGCAGACGAGCCCCTCGGGCACGGTGACCACCTCTTGCAGGGTCTGCCTGCAGATCTGGAAGGTGTGGCGTCCGACCTGGCGCACGGCCGCGCCATCGACGAAGGGATCTATTTGCGGCAGCGTGACCAGCCGCCCTTCCTTCAGGGAGGCGTGCATGGCCGGCGCGCCTTCCGGCTCGACGCCGATGCAGGTGGTGTCGGGATGGAGCTGGCGGAACACGGAAGAGACGCCCGCGGCCAGTCCGCCGCCTCCCACGGGTAGCAGCAGCAGATCGGGGGGCTGCCCCTCACAGTCGTCGAGGATCTCGAGCGCGATGGTGGCCTGCCCCTCGATGACGCGCAGGTCGTCGAAGGGGTGGATGAAGGCCAGCCCTTCGTTTTTGGCGCAAGCCAGGGCCTCGTGGTAGGCATCGTCGAAGGTGTCGCCGGTGAGCACCACCTCGACCCACTCCTTGCCGAAGAGGCGCACCTTGCCCACCTTCTGGCTGGGCGTGACGGCAGGCATGAAGATCTTGCCCCTGATGCCCAGGTGGCGGCAGGCCCAGGCTACGCCCTGGGCGTGGTTGCCGGCGCTGGCGCACACGATGCCGCGCGCCTGCTGCTCGGGCGTGAGCGTGGCCATGCGGTTGTAGGCGCCGCGAATTTTGTAGGAACGCACGGGCTGCAGGTCTTCCCGCTTGAGCCACACCTCACAGCCGTATTTCTCGGAAAGGTGGGGGTGGGGCTGCAGCGGGGTGTGCATGGCTACTCCCTGCAGCCGCGTGCGTGCCTGATACACGGCTTCGAGGCGGATACCTTCGGTGGCCGTATGTGATTTGTTGGTCATGTCATTTGACCGATTCGGGTTCTTTCTGGCGCTCGGGGCGCAGGCTGCGCACGGTGGCGCCGGCCTGCCACAGCTCGCTTTCGCGGATGGCGCGCAGCTCTTCGGCCAGCTTTTCGCGGTAGTCAGGCTGGCTGTTGGCGTCGATGGCGCGCTGCGCCTCTTCGCCCGAAGCCACTTTGGCGTACAGCTCTTCGAACACGGGCAGGACGGCATCGCGGAAGCGGTCCTTCCAGTCGAGGGCGCCGCGCTGGGCCGTAGTCGAGCAGTTGGCATACATCCAGTCCATGCCGTTCTCGGCCACCAGCGGCATGAGGCTCTGCGTCAGCTCTTCGACCGTCTCATTGAAGGCCTCACTGGGCGAGTGGCCGTGCTTGCGCAAAACCTGGTACTGGGCTTCGAACAGGCCCGCAATGGCGCCCATGAGCGAGCCGCGCTCGCCCGTCAGGTCGCTGTACACTTCCTTCTGGAAGGTGGTCTCGAAGAGGTAACCCGAGCCGATGCCGATGCCCACGGCGATGGCGCGCTCGCGGGCGCGGCCCGTGGCGTCCTGATAGACGGCGTAGCTCGAGTTGAGGCCGCGGCCCGCCAGAAACATGCGGCGCAGGCTGGTGCCTGAGCCCTTGGGCGCCACGAGGAAGACGTCGATGCCTTCGGGCGGCACGATGCCCGTGCGGTCGTGGTAGGTCACGCCGAAGCCGTGCGAGAAGTACAGGCCCTTGCCGGGCGTGAGGTGCTTCTTGATGGTGGGCCACTGGGCGATCTGAGCCGCATCGGACAGCAGGTAGAGGATGATGGTGCCGCGCTCGGCCGCTTCTTCGATGCTGAAGAGCGTCTCGCCGGGCACCCAGCCGTCGGCCACGGCCTTGTCCCAGCTCTTGCTGGGGCTGCGCTGGCCTACGATGACGTTGAAGCCGTTGTCGCGCAGGTTGAGCGCCTGGCCGGGGCCCTGGACCCCGTAGCCGATGACGGCCAGCGTCTCATCCGCCAGCACTTCCTTTGCCTTTTCGAGGGGAAACTCGTCGCGCGTGACGACCTCTTCCCAAACGCCTCCGAAATTCAGTTTTGCCATTTTGGATCGTGTTTTTTAATGCGTAGCGCGAAATTTACTCCGCACTATTGAGTGTAAATGATTGATTTTTAATTTTTTGCCTGTTGGTTCAAACCGTGACGCGTATCGGCGTAACATCGTGACGCGTAATTCCACAGAGTTGCACAGAGTGCACACAGAGGTCCAGAGAGGATCGTGTGGCA
>CAYNYN010000018.1:0-21282 GCA_964401445.1 uncultured Saprospiraceae bacterium
AATCCTCTTGACGCGGCATTCATCATCCTTCACCGGCGCCATCCACATTTCAGGTGCCTCAATCCACGATCTCGACCACCACGTCGATCTCGCAGGCGATGTTTCGCGGCAGCGAGGCCATGCCCACGGCAGCCCGCGCATGCTTGCCGCGCTCGCCGAACACCTCGACCATGAGGTCGGAAAAGCCGTTGATCACCTCGGGGTGGTCGGTGAAATCTTCTGTGGCGTTGACCATGCCGAACACCTTGACGATGCGCTTGACGCGGTTGAGGTCGCCCAGCTCGGCCTTGAGCACGGCCAGCTGGTTGATGGCCGTGAGGCGGGCGGCGGCATAGCCCTCTTCCACCGTCAGGTCGCGCCCCACCTTGCCGGTGACGTAGGTGCCATCGGGCTTGCGGGGCCCCTTGCCCGCGAGGAAGAGCAGGTTGCCCACGCGGTTGGCGTTGACGTAGTTGGCCACGGGCGCGCCAGCCTCGGGCAGCTCGATGCCCAGCTCGGCCAGGCGCTGCTCCACGTCGTAGTCGTACAGCGGCGGCTCGGGCGAGTACTCGGTCCGGTCGTCGGTGGCGGGCTGGCCACAGCCCATGGCCAGGGCCAGCAGAAGCAACAAAGCATAGCGCATGGGTCGTGCGTTTGCGTGTGTGTCGTGGTTTGGATCGTTCCGCCTCGCCTTTCGGCAAATGGCGCCCTTGCGGAAATGCGCCCTGCAGCCTGCGGCAGGGCCCGTCCTCATCGCTTCACCACCTTCCACGTCTGCACGCCTTCGGCGGCCTGCAGGCGCACCAGGTACAGGCCGGCGGGCAGCCCCTCGAGGGGCAGGGTCGCATTTTGCGAAAGCACCGGCATGAAGGTACGATACAGCGGGCGCCCCTGCAGGTCCAGCAGCCAGAGCTGCACGTCGTGCAGGGCCCTCTTGCCGAAGATGCGCACGTTGCCGTCGGTGGGGTTGGGCGCCAGCGTGCAGTCGAGCGCCTGATCGGGCTGGCGCGTGGCCACCGGCGCGTCGGGATCGACGACGATGTGGTAGTGCGTCACGCCGACGAAGCCGCCCTGGCCGTCGGTGAGGGTGAAGGCGAAACGGTCATAGACGTTGTCGGCGCCGCTGTGCTGGTAGCGCACGAAGCCGTCGTTCACCTCTTTCTGCGTGAAGGCCTGCCCCACGGCGAGCGGCTGCCCGTAGAGGGTCAGCGTGCCGTTTTGCGGCAGCGCCACGAGCACGTACGTCAGCTCGGCGGCCGTGTTGTCTTCGTCGTCGGCCAGCAGCGTGCTGCTGTTGACCTCGCGCATGCCGGCGGGGGGCACGTGCAGCGTGTCGTTGACGACGAGCCAGGGGTGCTTGGGCTCGAAGTCGGCGCACAGCTCGATGCCCCACTCCTCGATCGTGCCGCCGTTGCCGAAGTCGTCGAGCACCTTCACCTTCAGCTTCCACTCGCCGAAGGTGCTCTGGCCGATGAAGGCCGACAGCGGCTCCTTGGGCTTGTATTTGAGGCCCGAGTTGGGCGGGCACTCGATGTCGAAGGCGGCCTCGTCGTCGAAGCCGAGGTTGAAGTCCGAGGTGTTGCCACAAATTTTGCGGAACAGCACCACGGTGGTGTCCTGCGGGCTGGTGAGCGACACCTCGAGGTGACGCACGGCGTCGTGGTTGCCGCGCACGCGATAGACGTTCATGTCGTTGATGACGGCATCCTCGAGGATGGTGAGCTTCGACACCACGGTGGGCGTGCCGATCGAGGGGATGTTGAGCGGCACGTCGTTGCTGGGGAAGGCGGTGCAGCTCAGCGTCTTGGTGTGGATGGCAAAGGGCTCGAGCCAGTCGCTGGTGCCACACTCGTTGGCCGGGCGGATGCGCCAGTAGTAGAGCGTGTTTTCGAGCAGGGCCGCCCCGGGCAGGTAGCTCGTGTCGGTCAGGCCAAATGCTTCGTCGAGGATGGTGGCCGGCGCGAAGGTGGGCGCGCTGGCGATCTGGATGTCGTAGGTCTCGGCATTGGGCACGCCATGCCAGGTGAACAGGGGCAGCGCCTCGACGCCCGAGGCGCCGTTGGCCGGCTGGTCGAGGGCCAGGGCCGAAAAGTCGTTGTACACGACGTTGAACCAGAGCGTCTGCTCCACCGTGTCGGCGCCGGGGGCCGTGGCGCGCAGCACGATCTCGAACAGGCCGTCGTCGGTCACCTCGCTCATGTCGAGGGTGAGCTGGGTGCTTTCGCCGGGCGCGAGCGGGTTTTTGGCGAAAGCCGCCTGCACGTTGGCCGGCAGGCCGCTCACCAGCTCGAGCGTGATGAGCGTGTCGAAGCCGGCGATGGGTGCCGTCTGGATGTCGATGACGGCCAGGTCGGGCACGCACACCTGCTGGGCGGCCGGCACGGGCAGCACGCTGAAGGCGGGCTGTGTGGCCGCCTCGATGGTAAAGTTCTGGTTCGACACGTCGAAGAAAATGTTGTCGGCCGCTTCGACGCGGATGCGGGCCGCGCCCGTGGCCACGTCGGGCAGCTGGACGGCGTGCTGACCGTCGTTGGGTACGTGACTGGCCAGCAGCCAGGGCCAGGTGTAGCCGCCGTCGGTGCTGAGCCGGATGTTGACGAGCTGGCAGTTGACGGGAGCCTGGTCGGTATTGGCTACGTCCCAGCTCACCTCGACCCACTGGCCCGCAGCGAAGGTGCCGCCCGTGTTGGGGAAGGTGACGAGGAAGGGCCCTGCGGCGGCCGTGGCGTGGAAGGCCACCTCGTCCCACACGGCGGCGCCGGCACCCGGATGGTTGTCGCGCACGGTGCACTTGAACGTCAGGTCGCGCGAGTAGGTGGGCAGCACCTCGGTGATGTCGTTGCTGTTGGTCAGGATGGTGGTCAGGCGGGGGAAGGTGCGCACGGGGCTGTCGGTGGGCGGAAAGGAGCGGAAAGCCGGCGCGTTGCCCTGCGGGTTGCCCAGCTCACTGATGGGCCCCAGGTCGTACTCTTCCCAGCAGTAGGTCAGCGCATCGCCTTCGGCATCGCTGGCCGTGGCGCGCAGCTCGAAGGGCGTGCCGATGGGGATGTAGAAGCCGTCGTCGTAGGGCAGGGTGAGCGTGGGGAAGGTGTTGCCCGGATAGTCGCTCGTGCCGCACTGCGTGCCATTGGCCACGCGCGCAAACAGGTAGATCTGCTCGAGCGAGGCCACGTGGTAGTAGTCGTCCGAGTTGAACTGCACGTTCTGGTCGCCGCACGAACCCGAATACGACATGATGGTGCTGCCGCTGCCCGGCTCGAAGGCCGTGCCCGAGGCGAGCTGGCTGCCGATGCCCGGGCAGTTGCTCCACGTGTGCGAGGCCGACAGCTGGTGCGCCAGCTCGTGCGCCATGATCTCCTCGGCGATGTACAGGATGTTGTTGGAGAAATGGCAGGTCACGCCCGCCCCCTTGTTGGTGCCGCACACGGCGCCGCCGGCCACGCCGCCCACGTCGGTGCAGGCCTGCGTGAAGATGTGGCCGATGTCGTAGTTGTCGAAGCCGATGAGGCCATTGAGCACGTCCACGTTCTGGCTGAGCAGACCGCCGCCGTTGTTGGCGTTCTGGAAGGGGTCGTTGTTCGGGTCGAGGAAGATGAGCGCGTCGTTGTTGTCGACGAACACGAGGCGGATGGCCACCTCGCGCTCCCAGATCTCGTTGATGCGGTTGACGGCCGTGGCGAAGGCATCCATCACCGAGCTGACGGTGCCGCCATGCGCCTGTGCGAACTCGCCCGTGCAGGCCAGCGCCAGCCTGTAGATGCGCCGCTCGATGGGCTCGCCGCTGCGCGGCCGCAGAGCATCTCCATCTTCCTGAGGCCATCCGCCTTCCGGCAGATCCTCGAGCACCGACGCCTCGTGGCCACACGCCAGCGGCGGCAGGTCCAGCTGGCTCACGTCCACGTCGCGCGTGTAGTAGGCCATGTAGTAGCGCGTCTGGTTCTGCGCCCAGGGGTCGATGTACACGGTGCCCTGCCGCGTGTGGATGACGGCATGGAAGCCGGCGCCCGTCAGGCCCAGGCGCGTGGTGTTGTACGGATCGTCGAGGCCGCGCCCCGTGAAGGTGCGTATCTGCGGGAAGCGCGCAGCCAGCCCCTCGGGCAGCACGGGCGAGGCCCACAGCGCGAAGCGCTGCATGCTGCCATCAGGCAGCGGCAAGACCACCTCGAGGCCCGGCCCCGCACCCTCGGCCGGCGCGCCCTCCAGCAGCCGCGCCATGTCGGACAGCTCGAGCGCGAGCAGGCGGTAGTGGTCGGGATGGGCGTCCCAGGTGGCCGACTCGGGCAGCCACATCTCGTGCGGCTCGATGTCGGTCCAGAGCGTTTGGGTATGTGCGAGGCTCGTCCACAGACAGGCAAGCGCCAGCCAGCACAGGCGACCGTTGATATTCATGACGGGATGAGTTTGCGATGAATGGCTTTCGCCAAAAAACAAAGGGCAAGCATCGTCCTGCCTTTCGGCAAAAGACAATCAAAGTTAGCACAAGCCCCTGTTCGCCGCAGCCAGGGTGCCGCTTTTGTCGGCTCCACAGACCGGTGAACGTCGGGCAGATGCCAAAAAAGGACGCCACTGCCGACACGCGGGCCGACAGTGGCGTTGGTTTTTCTGCTTGCAAGCGGATACAGAGCCGATCAGGCGCCGCCTTCCTTTTCTTTCAGCGCCTTGATCTCGGCTTCGAGGCGGAGGCGCTCCTCTTCGAGGCGCCGACGCTCGGCTTCGAGGCGCTCCTGCTCGCGCATGCCTTCCTGCAGCTCGCGCTCCAGCGTGCCGCGGGCCGCGTTGAACTCGCGGATGCCTTTGCCAATGCCGCGCATCAGCTCGGGGATCTTCTTGCCACCGAACAGCAGCAGGATGGCAAAGAACACGACGAGCATCTCGGGGCCCATGAAGTTGAACAACAGTATGGTCTTCATGACTTTTTGATTTTCAGTTCCAGAGGATGATGGCACAAAAGTAAGCCTTTTCGCCGGGCAGCACACTGACTTTCGACAACCTCGCCCATTGCTAAGACGCGCGGGCAGCGCTCAGGTTTGCCATGAGCCGCAGTTTTTTCTGGTTGAGGGTTGCGGGGTTTTCCAAGAGGAATCGAGGATGCGAGGAACCGAGGAACCGGTTTTCCCGATCGCCCCGATTCAACCGATTTCACCTGATGTGCTGCTCACTCCTCACTCCTCACTCCTCTCCAAATCCGGCTGATACGGTATTCATATTCAGTCGCCGGTGCTATAAAGCGGAACAGGCTCCCCGACAGGGTCGGGACAGGCCGATGAAAATCGGCGGCATCACGCTCACTTTTTCAGTCCGATCTCGCGCAGGCGCTCGTCGAGATATTCGCCCGCCGTGATGGGCTCGTAGGCCAGCGGCCGCTCCTCGCTCACGCACTGCGGCAGGCACGTCAGATCCATCTCGCTGCGCGGGTGCAGGAAGAACGGAATCGACAGGCGCGGCAGGTGCCACTCTTCGCGCGGCGGGTTGACCACGCGGTGCGTGGTGGACTTGAGGTAGTTGTTGGTCAGGCGCTGGAGCATGTCGCCCACGTTGATGACGATCTCGTCGTTTTCGGGCATGATGTCCACCCACTCGTTGTCCTTGGTCAGGATCTGCAGGCCGCCTGCCGAGGCGCCCACCAGCAGCGTGATGAGGTTGATGTCTTCGTGCTGCTCGGCGCGGATGGCCGACTCGGGCTCCTGCGTGATGGGAGGATAGTGGATGGCGCGCAGGATCGAGTTGCCGTAAGTGATGGGCTCGTCGAAGTAGTCTTCGGGCAGGTCGAGGTGCAGGGCGATGGCGCGCAGCAGGGCGGCACCGGCCCGCTCGAACTCCTTGTACAGCTCGATGCCCGTGCGCACGAAGTCGGGCACCTCGGCCACGTGCACGTTGTCGGGGTACTCCTTGCGCAGCGGATGGTCCTCGGGCACCTCCTGTCCGATCTGGTAGAACTCCTTGAGGTCGCCCACGTTGCTGTGCCTGGCGTGCTCCTTGCCGAACGACGTGTAGCCGCGCTGGCCCGCCAGCCCTTCGATCTCGTACTGCTTCTTCACCTCTTCGGGCAGGGCGAAAAAGGCCCTGGCGCGGTCGTAAAAGCGATCGACCAGCTCCTGCGGGATGCCGTGGCCCACCACACCCACGAAACCGATCTCGTGAAAGGCTTTGCCCAGCTTGTCCACGAATGCCTGGCGCTGCTCCGCCGTCCCCGAGACGAACTCGCGCAGGTCCACGACGGGAATGTTGCGTTTTCTGCTCATTGATTCCGTTTTGGTTGCTGATTGGTTTGGCGCCGCAAAGTTCCGCTTTATCAAGAGGTTTTGCAACAATGAAAAAAAGCAGCCCCCGACGGGGACTGCTCCAGCCTCGTGTATGCCCGCACATGAATAATAAATCAGGACACACAACTTCTTCCACCTGGCCGCAGGGGCACATGCCCTACGATACCAGGCCGGCATCGTGCCGTGAGGGTGCGTGTACATCCATTTGCGGCAACGGTTTGGCGGCCGCTACGGCCACCAGTTGCCGCTGCATCTCCGCCACGGAAAAGCGGGCGGCAAAGTCGCGGGCACGGGCAGCGAGGGAAGCGTACAACGCCTCGTCTTTTTGCAACAGCTCGATGGCATGGGCCAGTGCCTCCAGATCGTGCGGATCGATCAGGAAGCCATTCTCGCCCTGACGCACCAGCTCGGCCGGTCCCCCCGCCGGCGGTGCAATGACGGGAATGCCATAGCTCATGGCTTCGAGCAGGGTCATGCCGAAGGTCTCCACCCAGCGCTCGGGGTGCGAGAGGTTGCACACCACGTCGGCGCGCTGATAGAAGGGGTGCACATTGCGCTGGGCCGGGAAAACCACCAGGTTGTCCGGCACCGACAGGCCGCGCTGCGCGAACCAGTCGCCGATCTCGTCCATTTCGGCATTGAGCACCAACACGAACTGGCATCGGGGCAGCCGGCCTGCCAGCTGCACGAACTCACCCACCCCTTTGTAATCCTTTAGCGAGCACAGCATCAGCACGGTAAACGGGCGACGCATGTCGGGGTCGGTGGCTTTTTCGTGCAGGGCAGCCTGAAAGACGAACTCCTCGGGCAGGGCATTGTACACCACCGAAGAGGGCACCCCGGGCAGCGCTTCTGCTTTTTGCAAAAAGCGGGACACGAAAACCGCATGATGGGCCGTGTGGCGGGCCACCAGGCGCAGCCAGCGCTTGAGCGCCACGGGCCGCACCGAGGTCTCGTGGACGTGATACACCACGCGCTTGCCCATCAGCCGGCCGGCAAGGGCCGCCCCGAAAGGCATCAGCGTGTTGATCCAGAACACCACGTCGGGGGTGTCGCGGTAGCGCCACATGGCCGCGAAGAGCCAGAACTGCACCCGCAGCAACGCCCACAGCCGCAGCCACTTGTTTTCGTGAAAACGGTAGGGGATCGGATGGACACAGGCATCGCACTCGCTCAGGAAGCCGGGCCCCCTGCTGGTGTACAGATCCACGTCCCACCCTTGCCGACGGAAGCCGTCGATGGCCATGGCCAGCACGCGCGGGCTGCCACTGTAGTCGTTCAGCAGATGTACGGCGACGATTTTCTTTTTCATGACGGATCGGGTTCAGGGTTTTTCACACGAAATAGTGCTTGCTTGCCCACTTGCGCACGGGCATGGGCACGCGGCGCGGGGGCTTCGACACGATGACGCGCTCCTCCATGACGATGTCGCGATAGCAGGCCATGATGTCTTTTGCCTTGCCCTCGTAGGTGTAGCATCGCTGATAGCGCATCCAAGCCGCCTCGCTCATCTGGCGCCGCAGCGCAGGCTCGTGCAGCAGGCGCTCCAGCCCCTCGGCAAAGGCTTCGATACTCTCTTCGTAAGTGGTGTAGGGCACGCGAATGGCGCAGGTGTCGTCGGTGAACTCGCCGGGGCCGTAGTTGCGGAAGCACAGCACGGGCAGCCCGTACGACAGGGCCTCGACCACCACCATGCCGGCGCCTTCGTGCGAGGGGAAGAGGAAGGCCGAAGCCGAGTTGTAGTAGTCGACCAGCTCGCTGCGGTCGAGCCAGGGCACGAAGCGCACGGCCTCCTCGGGCAGGCCACCTTCGGCCACCATCCTTTTCAGGCGCGCCTCCTCGGGCCCCCGGCCGATGAGCACCAGCTCGAGGCTGCTGCGGATGGCTTGCGGCTGGGCATGGTAGAAGCGCGCAAAGGCGCGGATCGTCACGTCGAACCCCTTGAGCGGCACGAAGCGCCCGATGCTCAACACCCTGAACTTGTCGCGATCGACCTGCTGGCGGCGGGGTGGCTCGGTGGCCGTGGGCGGGATGCGCACCTCGCGCCCGGGCGGCAGCTCGAGCACCTCGGCCACGCTGCTGTTCATGGCCAGGATCTTGCGCGCCCTGCGGATGGTGATCTTGAGGAAGGGGTCGAGCTTCCAGAACATCTGCTTGAGCAGCCACAGCCGGCGGTCGGCCAGCCAGGCCTTCCACCCGTAGGGGCGCAGCCAGGGGCCGGGAATCTTGTGGTGGTGCCCGATGGGACCCCACACCAGCGGCTTGCCCAGCAGCCACAGGAACGAGGGCGTCCAGTCGTTGTGAAAATTGAGATGGTGTGCGATGTCGAACGAGAAGCCCTTGCGCCGGATGAACGACACCACGCCCATGTGCCACAGGTAGTGGTACAGCATGGCGCCGCGGCTGCCCCGCTTCCAGAAGCGCATCCAGGGCGGCAGGTCGTAGTAGGCGAAGTGGAGCGACACGTGGGGCGGCAGCGGGTTTTCCTTGAGAAACTGCCGGATGGCCGGCGCATTGTTCTTGCGCGTGATGGCGATGACGGGCGTATGCTCGGCCACGTGCCGGATGATGTTCCAGCCCGAGCCGTCTTCCGAGCCTTTGTAAGGGTTGACCGCATAGGCCGTCATCAGCACGGTAGGCCTGATTGGTGGCTGTTCGTGTACCTGCTTCATGATCGTTTGGGTTGTACGCACCATGCTGCGGGAAAAATTTCCCTCAGCGGTGAAGTTTGGACGATAGACAACGGACGCTGGCCGCAGATGCGCTCACGCGAGGCTGCTTTCCGCTTCGGCGGGTGCGCGGGCAGACAATGGCCCGGCCTTCTGTTGCGGCTCGATTCGCTTGAGCACGCGCGCCGGCACGCCGCCGATGACGCTGTTGGGCGGCATGGACCTGGTGACCACGGCCCCGGCGGCGACGACGCAGTTGTCGCCGACGGTGACACCGTCGAGGATGGTCACCTTGGCGCCGATCCAGCAGTTGCGGCCGATGCGGATGCCTTTGCGCGTCACGCCCTGCAGGCGGATGAGGCGGTCGCGATCGCCGTAGTTGTGGTTTTCGGGATGACAGCTCAGGTACTGACCGATGATGCAGTCGTCGCCGATCTCGAGGCCTCCGCCCCCGCCCAGGTAGGCGAACTCGCCGATACCGACGTTGTTGCCGATGCGGATGTATCCGCCCACGTTGTCGAACGAGGTGGCCGCCACGATGCGGCTGAATGCCCCGATGCGCACGTTGTCGCCGAACGTCACCGGCTGTCGCGACAGGGCACTGACGAAGACGTGGTCTTCGAGCTGCACCCACCGCCCAAACCGGATGTTGGCCAGGTTGAAAAAGCGCACGCCTCTGCCCAGGAAGAGCATGCGGGGCACGCGCCCGTGCAGCAGCAGGCGCCAGGCACGCAGCCAGGCCAGCCCCTTGCTCCAGGCCAGCGACAAAATCTGGCCCGTGGTAATCGACTCATCCCAGCGGAAATGGGGGTTCTTCCGCCGAACGAGGCGTTGCAATAGCTCCTTTAGCATAGCTTTTCATTTTTCGGGGGGAATGACACCACTCGCTCAGGCAATGCGGATGTACTCGCGTACCAGCGTGTCGAGCGTGCGTTCCATTTCCACGTTCTCGAGCGGCAGATAGACGGCATGGTCCGTCCGTCCGCTCAGGTCTTCGAAGAGGCGCTTGTAGCGCAGCGTCAGTTCGCCGATGGTGGCCGCGTCGAGCTCTTGCTTGCGCGCCCGTATGAGGCGCGGGTCGGCATACAGAAAGACGTTCAGGTCGGGCTCGAACAGGAAGCGGTACAGCCAGCGCGGCAGCCACTCGTCGAGCTCGAGATTGGTGCGCCGCGCGTCCACGATGAAGTCGAAGTAGTAGCGGTCGTACAACACGATGTAGTTGCGCATCTTGTAGCGCAGCAGCACGTAGAACTGCCCCACGAGGTAGTCGATGAAGTAATAGGCGAAGCGCAGCAGCGACAGCAGTTTGCTCCTGTTTTGCCCCTGACGTGGCAAGCGCTGCACGCTCAGCTGCTCGGCTTTTTGCTTGCCGTGGATCCAGGCGCTCAGGATGGGCAGCAGCGAGGGGCGATGCCGCAGCACCACCACCTTTTGACGATACCGCTTGCGCAAAATGTCGGCGAAGGCCTCGAGGATGGTGCTCTTGCCCGCGCCATCCACGCCGCTGAACGTGATGATGCGCCCGCGCGGATGCGTCAGGTCGCGCAGCGTGTCCCAGGCGTACCACAAGGTGTGGCGCACACGCGCGAGGAGCCGGTTTTCGGGCAGACGCCGCACGTAGGCCAGCAGCTGCTGGTGCACCTCGCGATCGTATTCGGCCAGCTCGACGATGTCCTCGATCTGCGTGCCGTACTTGGCATTCAGGTATTCCAGCAAAAACTGCTGGCGCGCCTCGGGCAGACCCTTGTAGTAGAGCAGATACTTGGCAGGCAGGCCCGCGCCGTTCAGCATGTTGAACAACAACACGTGTTCCAGCATCGTCAGGTCGCTGTAGGTGCTGATGCCATTGACGATCTGCTTGTTGGCCATCACCTCGCGGTTGGGCAGATAGATCAGGTTCTTGCGGATGAGCCGATAGAGCAGATCGACCTGCAGGAAGCTGCCGTCGGTGAAGAAGATGAACGCTTGGGTCATGTGGTGGCGTCGGCGCAGGCGATAGGTGAACACCTCGCCCTGCTGCCGCAGCCAATCCTCGAAGTCGCGATCGTCGCCATCGGGCAACAGCACGTCCAGATCCGAAGACTCGGCCAGCGCTTCCAGCTCGTGCCGCAGGTACTTGAGCACATAGTACTCGCGCCCTTCGAGCCAGTCGCGCAATTTGTTCATGAAGCGGTTGCGTGCAGTCATGTTTTTGCGTTTTTCAGCCAGTATCCCTTCGTGGTGTCGCCCAGCCTGTTACGAGAAGCGTTCCTTTTCAAATACTATTGAAAATCAAAACATTACGAGTGTGCGATTTTTCTTTCCATTCCCACTATGAACTCCGTTCCCGAATTGGGAAAGCGCCTCGTCGAGGGCGGCGCTCCAGGTGTTGATGAGCCAGTAGGCCTGGGTGTGCAGGTTGATCTGGGTGAGGTAGCGCGGCAGGTAGTAGCTCATCACCCAAGCCAGGTAAAACCAGCGATGCCACTCGAAGTCCACATCGTATTCACGGCAGATGGCTTCGAGCACGGGCTGGCGCTGCATGCGTGCGAGGGAGGCCGAAATGCCCTCGTAGTCTTTGTGCCCGACGAGGATGCCGGACTGGAATGCGTAGTGAAAGGCATCGAAGAGGAGTGGCATGCCCGGCTGCGACAGCTCCCAGTCGTAGGCGTACACGCGGCCCTCGGCGCCGACGAAGGTGTTCCACGGCGTAAAGTCGCCATGGGCGCGGGCCACGGGCACGGCATATGTCTGGCGCTTGCGCAAATGGTCGGTGAGCAGCTCGAGCCGATCCACCAGGCGCTCCATGGCATAGGGCACGAAGCGCTTGGTGTAGGCTGCGGCCTCGTGCGCTTCGCCTTGCCACAAGCGCATCTTTTCCCAAACGGGCAGATCCTGCACTTCCACCTGCGTCCCCGTGCGGTTGTAGAGCTCGTAGAGCGCCTCGAAATGGGGGCGTTCGAGTTGGTGGGTGGGCCGCACCCGCGCCGGCCGTACGTTGGTCACCGCGATGCCGGCATACAGCTCCGTCCCTTTCGGGAAACAGAGGCGGCGCCAGCTGAACGAGTCGAGCTCGGCCAACGTATTGAGCTCGTTGCGCACCAGGCGGTGCGCACTGTCCGTAAAGGGAAACTTGACGAAATGCGTCACCCGACCCTGCGCATCGGCCAGCGCGATGACGGCCTTGCGGTTGCGCCCCGCGGTGCCGGTGAAGATGGCGTAATGGTCGTGGGGCACCGGTGCGAGCAGGGGCGCCAGCGGATGCTCGTCCTTGTACCACAGCACGAGGCGGTGGTGTCGCGCCATCAGGCGGGGCACGCCCAGCGCGAAGCCCAGCCGCAGCCCGGCGCGCAAGGCGCGTCCTTTCATGCCTTGCGCGTTGTACAGCGCCAGAAAGGCCGGCTCGGGCATCCGGGCATCGAACAGGAACCGGATCGAACCATCGGGGTTGGGCAGCCAGGTATACACGGTGCGCTGACCGCCCCGCTGCATGACGCCCCGGTCCAGCAGCCAGTCCACGGCCGGCAGCGCGAAGAGGTCGTCCAGCGGCTCGTCGGAGAGGTTGACCAGGCCGCAATGACGGCCCGCCTCTTCGATTTTTGCCTCGAGCACGGCGCGGCTGCGCACCAGCTCGATGCGGGGGTCAGGCCGTACGGCCGGCGACGGTGCGTACACCAGTACGCGCGTGGACGCCCACCCGAAAAGCCTGGTGCAGACGGGGATGTCGTCGAAATGTAGTGCTTTCATAACGCTGTTTTTTGGTCGATGCGCGAATGACGAAGATGAAAATGAGGTTGTGGTAAAACAGGATGCCGTAGTTGATCTCGCCGAAGATGCCGAACTCGGTGAACGAGTTGATCATCACCGGGATGAGCATCATCGATGCCATCAACTTGAGGTGTCGGTCTCTGGAACGGATGATGGCCCTGATCGTAGCGGCGATTTGCAGGAAGGCGATCCAGGCACCCACCAGACCCAGGTTCATCAACACCTGCATAAAAGTGTTGTGGGTCATCTTGCCCGGGTAGCTGTGGATAGAGTGAAAGCGCTCGGTATTGGCGATGCGCATGAAGCCATAGCCCAACAGGGGCTTCCGCGGAAAACCGTCGGTGAGCAGGTCTTTCCAGAAGGGCAATCGGCCCGTCATGCTCATCACTTCCTCTACGTCGCCTTGCTTCACGATGATGGTCTGCACCAGCACGGGCATCACGAGCACGGCCCCCACCACGCTGAGCACCTGCAGTTTGATGTTGCCGGATTTGAGAATGTAAATGCCCGTGACCAGCATGAAGGCGCCCAGCGACGAGCGCGACTGGGTGAGCAGCAATACGGTCACGCACACGATCAGGTTGAAGATGTGGAAGCCCTTGGGCTTGCCGCGCAACATCTCCACATAGCTGGCCGCTGAACCCAGCACCACCAGCATGCCCAGCTCGTTGGGGTTGACGATGTAGCCCCCCAGGCGCGACACCTCGCCGCCGTGCGTGTCCCGGAAAAAATTGTCGGGATCGACGAACATGCCGATGATGAAGGCCATGCTGACGATACACACGCCCCGCGAAAGCACCAGCGCATAGTTGGCATGGTTGCCGCTCAGGGCATTGTACAGCACGAACAGCCTGAAATGGAGAAAGGCGAAGATGATGCCTTCCCACGCCATGGCCAGTTGCAGGGCCGTATGCGACACCGACGAGGTCCACAACAGGGAAGCCGTACCCAGCAGCAGGTACGCCACGTACAAGCCGGCAGCGAAAAAATTGTCGTACTCGATTCGCACGTAGCGCTCGTCGTACTTTTTGCGAAGCCAATAGTAGAGCACGATACTCGCGCCGGTGAGCAGCGTACGCAACAGCACTTTGGTTACCTGGGTCAGTGCTGCCGAACTGGTAAACACCGTCAGGTAACTCGTGATGCGCAGCGCCATCATGACGATGAGCAAAACCTTGAAGTGGGTGCTGCGCCAGTAAATCACCGGTCGTTCCAATGTGTGCTCAGCCTGCATGGATCATCGGTTTGAGCGCTCGATCGTGAGGTGCCGGGGCCTTGCCCCGATATACCTGCACCATCTGCCGGGCGATGTGTTGCCAGTTGAATGCTTCCTCGGCCATACGCCGCGCATTGGCACCAATCAAAGCCAGCCTGCCGCTCGCGAAAGCATCGTGCGCCTGGCACATGGCCTCGGCCAGGGCATCCGCATCGCCGGGCTCCCTTACGGGAAAGCCCGCCTCGTACTGCCTGATGAAGCTGTTGACATTGGTGGGCTCGGTGGTCAGACAAGGCAGCCCCATGCCGGCGGCCTCGAGCACCCCGATGGGAAAACCTTCCGAGCGGGAAGGCAACACGAAGACCTGCGTGCGCGCCAGCAAACGGAACTTCTCCTCGCCAAAACGCGCCCCGTGAAACACGAGCTTGTCGGCTATGCCCAGCTCCCGCGCATAATCCTCCAGCCAGCCCCGATCCGGCCCGTCGCCGATGAGCTCAATCCGGCCCCGACGCCCGCTGTCCAGAAACTTGCGAAAGCCTTCGAACAGCACGTCCAGCCCTTTGTAGTAGTTGTCCATGCGTCCGCAAAAGCCGAACACCAGCTCGTCGCCGGCCGAAAAATCGGGCCGCAGCCCTGCGGGTAGCTCGGAAAGATCGATGCCGTTGGGGACGAGGCATTTGTTGGGCACGTGGAACCAGGTGTCGATGCACCGATACTCGTTGATGCCCAACAGTTGCACCATGCGTGCCCGACGGATGATGCGTGCCTCGAACAGGCGGAAGTACAGCCTTTTGGCCAGGCCGTTCTTGCGCATGGCCGTAGTCGTCAGAGCCCCATGCGGCGTGTACACATAGGGAATGCCGCGCGCCTGCAATCGACGCGCTATGTGATAGAACTCGGGAATGAACGCGCCGTGCAGGTGCACCACGTGGTCGGCTCCGAGCTGATCGATGGCTTCGTGAAGACGCGGATCGATCTTCCATTTTTGCGGAAGCTGCCGGAACAAAACGGTGGCATATGGGCGCGGCGGATAATCGTGCCTTGTGTTGGAAGCGATGCCCCAGAGCGTCACTTCGTGTCCCAGCTCGGCAAGTGCCGTCGAGAGGTAATGCGCTACCTGATTGATTCCGTTCATGCGATCCGGATTGGCCTTGCCAAGTACCACTTCGATGATTTTCATGACGATGTTTTTTTACCTGTGGCCTGCTGAAAAGGCCGATAGACGACGGGGGGCAAAACACAACTCACAACAAACTGTCTATCAGAACAAAACTTCAAACTCAACCCTCAACCATCTTCCCGTCGGGCGCGTGCGGCAAGCTCGGTACGGGCTTTTTGCTCGAGGGGGGTATACTTCTGTACAGTACCAGCAGGTAGATGCCCAGCAGAATGCCCTGACTGATGATGAGGCCGGCCAGCAAACCGCCCATGCCCAGTCCCTTCACCATGGGTACTACTGCCACTGCGCCAAAAGAGGCGCTGGCCAGGTATCCCCAGAAAATTCCTTGCGTCTGCTCGAGCGTCCGAATGGCAAACTGTGCCATGGTGCCGAGATACACCAGCACATACAACAGACAGTACACCTGGATGACATATGCCCATTGGGAGGCCTCGGCACCGTAGAGCAGGGCCGTCAGGGGTTCGGCAGTCAGGGCGATGAAGCCGAGCAGGCCGACGGTAATCAACCCATAGCGAAGGGTTTGGGTCTGCATGTATTTTGCGAAAGCAGGATAGCCGGAGTGAAAAAGCTGTTGGGCAGCCTGCACCGGCACGATGCTCTCGAGCGAGAGGAACAACACGTGCGTCAGTCCAAGCACGTTTTGCGCGATGCGCACCGCACCGGCCGCGGCGGGTCCCAGCACACTGGCCCCTGCAATGATGAACGCGTTGCCGGAGAACCACTGCAAAAGGGCTTTACCCAACAGCCACTTGGAATAGTGATAGTGTCGTGTCCAGACGATGCGCGCCAGGCGGCGCCGCCAGCGTAGCGGCCAGGCGCGGCAGGCGCGCCACCAGGCATGCAGGCGCGGCACCATGAGCGTCAGCCCCCCCAGCAGTGCCACGCACCACCACAGCAGCACGGCCTCGAGGTGCACTTCGCCCCGCCACCGCATGACCAGCAGGCCGCCGGTCAGCAGCAGCAGGCTCACCACGTCGGCCATCAGCGGCCGAACGATGCGCCTTTCGGCAAACGAGGCCTTGCGCGCAAACTCCTGCAATTGGTACAGCGGAGTGAACAGCGCCACGGCCAGACCAATGTAGCGCCAGCTTGCAGGCAGCCAGCCCGCCAGCTCAGCGGCACCCACCAGCACGCCGCTGACCAGCAACAGCACGGCCATCGGCACATGCCAGCCGGCCAGCACGCCCAGCCAGGCCGCCTGCCGGCGCCGCGGCATCTTGCCCAGAAAGGTGAACATAGGCTGGGTGATCAGTGCCTGGTGCAGGCTCAGTGCGAACAGCACGGCCATCCACGCCAGGGCGAAATGGCCGAACGCCTCGATGCCCAGCCAGCGCGCCAGCAGCACCACCAGCACGAAGTTGCCGCCACTGAGCACCATCTGGTCGGCGATGATGCCGGCGCGGCCATTCAGCCACAGCAATATGTCTTTCGGGTGCATCATGGCTCAGGCGCGATTCAGCAGTTTTTGTTTCCAGCCGGAAGCCTGCTGGCGATACTTTCTCAGTTTCTTCGACTTGATGCGCACGTCGTTGAGCAGCACCATGCTGTTGAACAGCTCCCACTCCTGGATGAGCTTCTCCAGCGCTTTCACCTTGCGCACCTTCGAATAGCGGGCGCGCACCACGAACAGGTTGAGGTGGCTCTGCTGCATGACGGCCACCGCGTCGATGGCCAGGCTCAGCGGCGGCGTATCGACGATGATGACGTCGTAGAGGCTGCCCATGCGCTGCAGCATGAGCTGGAACTCTTCGGAGAAGATCATGCCCGGGTTGCACTCCTCGACGTTGCCGGCGGGGATGAGCTCGAGGTTTTCGGTTTGCGTACGCAGGGGGGCCTCCGTCACGTCGATCTCGCCGGCCAGGATGCCCGACACGCCGCCGAAGTTGATGGCGCCCACCAGTTCGTGCAGGCTCGGCTTCCAGATGTCGAGGTCGATGAGCAGCACGCGCTTGCCCGTCTGTGCGAGCGCCTTGCCGATCTGGGCGGCAGCAAAGGTTTTGCCTTCGAGCGGCGCATACGAGGCTACCGTGATGAACATGCCGTTCTGGTAGTGGGCGTAGAGCTGCGTGAGCTTGGCCACGATCCTGGAGTGCAGCTCGAAGCTGTCCCACTGTTCATCCGGCACGTGGGCCAGCTCGCCCAGCACGGGAATGGTCATGATGTCTTCCAGCTTCGAGGTGCTCGTCACCTTGGCGCGCCAGTAGTCCCAGGCATAGGCCACGGCCATGCCCAGCAGCAGGGCGAAAAAGAGCGACACGCCCAGGATGAGCGGCCTGTTGGGCGAGGACGGATGGGTGGGCAGCAGCGCGCGGTCGATGATCTGGTGCGGGTAGAGGTTGGCCGAGCGCGCGATGGCCAGCTCGGTGCGCCGCTTGCTCAGGTAGTTGTACATGGCTTCGCGCAACTGCACTTCGCGCTCCAGCTCCACCAGGCGGCGTTGCTTCTCGGGGTAGCTCTTCAGGGTGGCGTCCACCTGGGCCATCTCGTTGTCGATTTTGCGCAGGCGCAGATTCAGGTTGCGCAGCGTGTTGCGCACCGACTCGTTGAGCATGGTGCGCAGCTCGTTGATTTTGTACTGCACGTTCATGACCTCCTCGCTGTGGGCCGGGTACCTGACGAGCAGGTCGTGCTTTTGCAGCTCCAGGTCCTGGATCTTGAGGTAGGTGGTTCGGAAGATGTCTTCCTTGAGGGCCTGGAAGTTGGGCGTGAAATCGCGCAGGTCGTTGCCCGAAGCGAGGTAGTCGAACAGGCGTTGCAGCTCGGCGCGCTGCAGCTCGAGGTCCACCTTCTGGTTGTTGAGCTGCATGGTCTCCTTGAGGAGGGCGTCGCTCTCCTGTGTGGGGTTGACCAGGCCGTTGGCCGTCTTGAAGGCAGCCAGTTGGGCTTCGGCCTGCCGCAAGGCGCGCTCGGCCGAATCGAGCTTGACGTCGAGGTAGGCCAGCATCTCGTCGGCCTTCTTTTCGAGCTTTTCGCGGTAGTTCTCCATGTAGGCCTCCATGAGCGCATTGACGAACTTCATGGCGCGCTCGGGCACCTCGTGCATGTAGTAGATCTTGAGGATGGGCACGTCCTTGTCCACCGGCTTGATGAACAGGTCGGCATCGCTCACGCCGTTGATGAGGCCCTCGATCGAATTGATGCGAAAGGCAAAGGTGTCGCCCGGCTTGAGGCTGTTCGGTTTTTCCTCGAGAAAAGGCGTGTTGAAGCGCAGCGTGAAACGCAGCCCCTCGGCCACCACCTCCTCGCCGGCGCGGAAAGTGAGGTGATGCGTCTCGGGCTCCTTGTCTTTGCCCATCGAGAAGCGACCATCACCCTGGTAGGTGAGATAGAACAGCTTGTCGTAGCCGCGCTGCTCGAGCACCTCGTACTGCAGCAGGAAGGGGCGCTCGTCGATGAGGGGCAGGGTCTTCATATCGCCCACGCGATACAGGTCGAGCTCGAAGTCGAGGCGCTCAAACGTCTTGCGCAGGATCTCGCGCGACTTGAACACCTCGATTTCGGCCACGAAAGCATCCACTTTGCTTGCACTACCGCCAGGTGCAGGGAAAAGATCTTCTGCCAGGTGGTTTTCCTTGAGATTGATGCGGATGGAGCCCGTAGCGCGGTACTTGGGCGTCATGTAGCTCACCATGCGCGAGACGCTCAGGTAAGTGCACGCCAGGATGATGGCAATGAAGGGTGCGCCCCGAACCAGGGGCATCACCACGTTCAATATGTCTTTCTTGAATCCCATTCAGGGTGTCGTTTTCAGGTTATTGGTTCGGGGTCAACGCGCCAGCACCGAGATCACTACGGCCAGGCTGGTCAGGATGCTGACGATGGGCGTGGCCTTGTCGAGGCTCTCGCGGAACTGCTTGTTGGGATGTGGCGGCACGTACACCACGTCGCCCGGCTGCAGCGTGATGTTGTGGCTGGCCAGCCCTTGCACGGCCGTCAGATCGACGTGCCAGGTGACCGTTCTGCCCCTGATGGTGCGCACCACCTCCACCTCGGTGGGGTCGCCGAAATCGCTCAGGCCACCGGCCTGGCCCAGCATCTCGATGAGGGTGGGCGTCTCGTTGTTGAGCTGGAAGCGGCCCGGACTTTTCACCTCACCCAGCACCGTGACGTAGTGGTTGAGCACCTTGACGTTGATGATGGGGTTGTTGATGTAGTCGGAGTAGCGCTGCTCCAGATAGAAGCCCGCCTCCTTGGCCGTCAGGCCGGCCAGGCGCACGCGGCCCACCTTGGGCAGGTTGACCTCGCCATCGGCATTTACGGTGAGCCAGTTGCCCGTCGACTCGTTGGCGTTGAAGGAGTTGTTCACCGAACCGATGCTCAGCTCGTCGTGCCCCCAGATACTGATGGTGATCTTGTCGCCCGGCTGGATGACGGGCTCGCTGGGCTTGAAGTACTGGTACAGCTGCGAAGGCGGCAGCTCCGTGTCCGGCTGGAAGAGCCGCGGCATGGTGCTGCACGAACTCAGCAAGAGGATCAATGCGAGCGCAGGGGCGATGGATCTCATGGCGTCTGTTTTTTTTGGACACACTATCACGGTCGCCCCTCTCTTTGCCAGAAATGCGCCACTCTCAGAAATAGGCTACAATAAATTGATTTTCAAAGAACTAACTCCAAATCACATCCCATCCCCCTTTCCCAAAATGAGAATCCCGCCAAAAAGTGGAACAGCTTTTGCCATCGACCGATGTACCAACCACGAAATGCCTGAAACCTTCCCCTCCCCCCGCCGATTACGTCCCATACCCCAATACCAAGGCTGGAATACACACTGAAGCAAACCATTTGAAAGCCTGCAGTAGATGAGCCAAAGGAAAACAGCTATCACGCGCATCTTCGTGGTGGAGGACGACTTCATGTACCGGAAGATGGTCAAGTACATCATGGAGCTCAACCCCGACCACGAAGTGCACGCCTTCGAAACGGGCAAGGAGTGCCTGGACCATCTGCATCTCAAGCCCGACATCGTCTCGCTTGACTACGCCTTGCCCGACATGAGCGGGGAGGAGGTGTTCGAGAAGATCAAGGCGTTCGACGACCGCATCCGCGTCATCATCCTGTCGGGACAGAAAGACGTGGCCACGGCCGTGCGCCTGGTGCAGCGGGGGGCATTCGACTACATCACCAAAAACGAGGAGACGAAGGAGCGGCTGCTCAGCGCGCTGGCCCGCGCCAAGCGCGACCTGAGCCAGCAGCAGGAGCTCGAGGTGCTGCGCGAAGAGGTGAAGTCGAAATACGACTTCCGGCGCTCCATCATCGGCGCCAGCCCGGCCATGGAGGAGGTGTTCCACCTCATCAGCAAGGCCTCGCGCACCAACATCACCGTCAGCATCACGGGCGAGACGGGTACCGGCAAGGAGCTGGTGGCCAAGGCCATCCACTACAACTCGCCGCGCAGCCAGGGTCCCTTCGTGGCCGTCAACATGAGCGCCATCCCGAGCGAGCTGCTCGAGAGCGAGCTGTTCGGTTACGAGAAGGGGGCCTTCACCGGCGCCACCGCCCGCAAGCCCGGCCAGTTCGAGCTGGCCAACAAGGGCACCCTCTTCCTCGACGAGATCGCCGAGCTCGACCTCAGCATGCAGGCCAAGCTGCTGCGCGCCCTGCAGGAACGCGAAGTCATGCGGGTGGGCGGCACCAAGCCCATCAAGTTCGACGCCCGCATCATCACGGCCACGCACAAAAACCTCGCAGAGCTGGTGCGCGAAGGCAAGTTCAGGGAAGACCTCTACTACCGTCTGCTGGGCCTGCCCATCAAGCTGCCGCCCCTGCGCGAGCGCGACAAAGACATCATCCTGCTGGCCAACCACTTCCTCAAGGCTTTCGCCAAAGAGAACGACCTGCCCGTGCCGCGCCTGTCGCGCGAAGCCAAGAACAAGCTGCTGGCCTACCCCTGGCCCGGCAACGTGCGCGAGCTGAAAGCCGTCGTCGAGCGCGCCACCGTCATGGCTTCGGGCGAAGTGATCGAGGCGGAAGACATCGAGTTCCCGGAGACGCGGGAAGCGCACAACTTCCTCACCCACGAGATGACGATGGAAGAGTACAAGTACCAGATCGTCTTCCACTTCCTCGAAAAGTACCACAACGACGTGCAGCTCGTCGCCAAAAAGCTCGACATCGGCAAGTCCACCATCTACCGCATGCTGCAGGAGTACCGCCAGAAGAGAAAGCAGCAAAAAAAGCAGGAAGTCTGAGCGCCCAGCGCTGAGGACTGCATGGCAGCGCATTCGCTTT
>CAYNYN010000019.1:0-8936 GCA_964401445.1 uncultured Saprospiraceae bacterium
CCAGCGGCGAACGTGTGGGGCGATCATGAATGCAGGTATGCGTCGAAAAATGGTTTAAGGTTTTAGTTTAAGGTTTAAAGTTTAGTGTTTAAAGTTGATTTTCAAGGTAATCATGAGTGCAACTTGGGAGTCCATCGTCCATCGTCCATCGACTTTTTGCAGGAGACTCAGGAACCGAATTGCCCGATTTCATCTCGATCCATGGCAAACTACTCCGTCACTCCGTCACTCTGTCTCTCCGTCTCTCCGTCTCTCCTCTCTCCGTCACAAATAATGGTGTCCAAGATATCACTCCCCGGGCTGTCTGCCTTTCGGCAAACGGCGCAAGGCGCAAAGCGGCCCGCCCGACGGGAAATTTCGGTAGCCGAACGGATGAGGGCACGAGCCGACCCGGGCCGTGCAGGCAGGCTTTTTCGTACCTTTGCAGCGCCAAAAGCGGGCATTGTGCGGCTTCCGCCAAAGCCTGCCGCCCAACCAGTAACGACCAAATTACGACCATGAAACCAGCAGCACAACCCGTCAAGCCGTACAAGCTCAAGCACAAGGTGCGCGTGCTCACGGCTGCTTCCCTGTTCGACGGCCACGACGCCGCCATCAACATCATGCGGCGCATCATGCAGGCCACGGGTGCCGAGGTGATCCACCTGGGCCACAACCGCTCGGCCGAGGAGATCGTCAATGCGGCCATCCAGGAAGACGTGCAGGGCATCGCCATCACCTCGTACCAGGGTGGTCACCTGGAGTTTTTCAAATACGTGTACGACCTGCTGCAGGAGCGCGGCGCCGGCCATATCCGCATCTTCGGCGGGGGCGGCGGCACCATCCTGCCGCAGGAGGTCGAGGAGCTGCACGCCTACGGCATTGCCCGCATCTACACGCCCGACGACGGACGCGTCATGGGGCTGCAGGGCATGATCAACGACCTGCTCCGGAAGTGCGACTTCCCCGTGGGCGACCATTTGCCGGAAGGCGTGGGGCTGGAGGCCATCGTGCAGAAAGACAACCGCCTCATCGCCCGCCTCATCTCGGCAGCCGAAAACTTTCCGCAGATCGGGCGCGAGTGGCTCGAGGCCGTGAAGCAGTATGCCGACGAACGACGCATCCCCGTGCTCGGCATCACGGGCACGGGCGGCGCCGGCAAGTCGAGCCTCATCGACGAGCTGGTGCGGCGCTACCTGCTCGACTTCCCCGACAAGACCATCGGCATCATCAGCGTGGACCCCTCGAAGCGCAAGACGGGCGGCGCCCTGCTCGGCGACCGCATCCGCATGAACAGCGTGACCAACCCGCGCGTGTACATGCGCTCGCTGGCCACGCGCCAGGCCAACATCGCCCTGTCGCCCCACGTGCCCGCCGCCGTGGACGTGCTCAAGGCCGCCCGCTACGACCTCATCATCCTCGAGACCTCGGGCATCGGGCAGAGCGACACCGAGATCGTCGACTTCAGCGACGTAGCCCTCTACGTGATGACGCCCGAGTTCGGCGCGGCCACCCAGCTCGAGAAGATCGACATGCTCGACTTTGCCGACGTGGTGGCCATCAACAAGTTCGACAAGCGTGGCGCCGAAGACGCGCTGATGGCCGTGCGCAAGCAGTACCAGCGCAACCACCAGCTCTTCCACGTGCCGCTCGACCAGATGCCTGTCATCGGCACCATGGCCAGCCAGTTCAACGACCCGGGCACCAACCTGTTGTACAAGACGCTCATGCGCACCATCAGCGAGAAGACGGGCGTGCCCTTCGAATCGACACTCGATTTGCCGACAGGCGAAAGCAAGAAGATCTACATCATCCCGCCGCAGCGCGTGCGCTACCTGTCGGAAATAGCGGAGAACAACCGCAACTACGACGCCTGGGTGAAGCAGCAGGCACGCATCGCCCGCAAGATGTACGGCCTGAAGGAGGCGCTGGCGGCCCTCGACGAGCAGGGCATGGAGGGCAGCGACGAGGCGCGCCAGGTGCTCGAAGCCACGTACGCGCGCTACGAGCAGCAACTGCACCCCGAGTGCAAGCAGATACTGGACACCTGGGACGAGCTCAAGGAGCGCTACGCGGCCGACGAGTTCGTGTACAAGGTGCGCAACAAGGAGATCCGCGTGACCACCTTCACCACCTCGCTGGCCCACACGCGCATCCCCAAGGTGGCCCTGCCCAAATACGTGGACTGGGGCGACATCCTCGAGTGGGTGCTGCAGGAGAACGTGCCGGGCTCGTTCCCCTACACGGCCGGCGTGTATCCGTTCAAGCGCACGGCCGAAGACCCCACCCGCATGTTTGCCGGCGAAGGCGGGCCCGAGCGCACCAACAAGCGCTTCCACTACCTGTCGAAAGACCTGCCCTTCAACCGCCTGTCGACGGCCTTCGACAGCGTGACGCTCTACGGCGAGGATCCCGACTACCGGCCCGACATCTACGGCAAGATCGGCAACTCGGGCGTGAGCATCTGCTGCCTCGACGACGCCAAGAAGCTGTACTCGGGCTTCGACCTGTGCGACCCGGCCACCAGCGTCTCGATGACCATCAACGGGCCGGCAGCCACCATGACGGCCTTCTTCATGAACGCCGCCATCGATCAGCAGTGTGAAAAGTACATCCGCGCGCACGGTCTCGAGCACCTCGTCGAGGCGAAGCTCAAGGAGCGCTACGACGACCGCGGCCTGCCGCGCCCCCGCTATCGGGGCGAGCTGCCCGAAGGCAACGACGGCCTGGGCCTGCTGCTGCTCGGCGTCACGGGCGACGAGGTCCTCGAGCCGGCCATCTACAACGAGATCCGGGAGCGCACGCTGCAGGCCGTGCGCGGCACCGTGCAGGCCGACATCCTCAAGGAAGACCAGGCACAGAACACCTGCATCTTCAGCACCGAGTTTTCGCTGCGCCTCATGGGCGACGTGCAGCAGTACTTCATCGACCACAAGGTGCGCAACTTCTACTCGGTGTCCATCTCGGGCTACCACATCGCCGAGGCCGGCGCCAACCCCATCACCCAGCTGGCCTTCACGCTGGCCAACGGCTTCACCTACGTGGAGTACTACCTGGCCCGCGGCATGCACATCGACGACTTCGCGCCCAACCTGTCGTTTTTCTTCTCCAACGGCATGGACGCCGAATATTCGGTGCTGGGACGCGTGGCGCGCCGCATCTGGGCCAAGGCCATGAAGCACAAGTACGGCGCCAACGAGCGCAGCCAGAAGCTCAAGTACCACATCCAGACGTCGGGCCGCTCGCTGCACGCACAGGAGATCGCCTTCAACGACATCCGCACCACGCTGCAAGCCCTCTACGCCATCTACGACAACTGCAACTCGCTGCACACCAACGCCTACGACGAGGCGATCACCACGCCCACCGAGGAGAGCGTGCGGCGCGCCATGGCCATCCAGCTCATCATCAACCACGAGCTGGGGCTGGCCAAGAACGAGAACCCGTTGCAGGGCTCGTTCATCATCGAGGAGCTGACCGACCTGGTCGAAGAGGCGGTGCTCATGGAGTTCGATCGCCTCGCCGAGCGCGGCGGCGTGCTGGGCGCCATGGAGATGATGTACCAGCGCAACAAGATCCAGGAGGAAAGCCTCTACTACGAGTCGCTCAAGCACACCGGCCAGCTGCCCATCATCGGTGTGAACACCTTCCTGTCGAAAGACGGCTCGCCCACCATCGTGCCCGAAAAGGTGGTGCGCTCCACCGTCGAAGAGAAAGAGGCCCAGATCGAAACGGTGCGCAACCTGCACCGGGCCATGGCCGGCAAGAACGAGCAGATGCTCGCACACCTCAAGGACGTGGCCGTGCACAATGGCAACCTCTTCGAGGCGCTCATGGAGGTGAGCAAGTACTGCTCGCTGGGCCAGATCACCCACGCCCTCTACAGCGTGGGCGGACAGTACCGCCGGAACATGTAATTGGGCTGGCTACCATGCCCGAGTTCCACTGCTTGCGAAGCCGCCCGATGGCTTCGCAAGCTTTTTTTGTTGTGCCCAATCCGAAAAGGAGATGCGACAGGCGGTTGCGAACCTTGCCAAGGTTCGTGTACTCGTTACGAAGTGGTTTGGGAAAAGTTTTTCATAACCGCAGCTTTCAGGCGCAGCATGACGCAGCCAAAACGCAGCTTTTTCTGGTTGAGGGTTGAGCGTGTAGCGTTGAGGGTTGGTTTCGCGTCGCACCTGCACGCAACGCTTTTTCAAATCTCAACATCGCGGCGTAGCCGCGTATCAACAGGCCGCGCAGCGGCGTATCAACATCGAGCGCAGCGAGTCCCAACCGTCGATTCCTCGATTCCTCGGTTCTTCAAATCCTCTTTGAAAATGCCCGGGACTACTCACTCTCCCCCTCAATTTTGGTTTTCCCCCACATCTCTTGGTTTTGGGCAGGATGGCAATCCTGACCGCGCCCTACCCCTTGCGCCGCCGCCACCACCATACAGCAATGACCAGGACCGACACCAGTGACACCAGCCAGCCGCCGCGACCCCACCATGTGGGCGGCGGGATGGGCTCCATGTTGCCGAGGGGCACGAAGGCCGCCCAGTAGAGGGGGTGTGCCTTTTGCTGTGAGGGGGCGTCGATGGCTTCGAGGCAGGCCTGGCGCAGCGCTTCGTCCTTGGCCTGGCCGTCGGCCAGCAGCTCGTAGAAGCGCTGGATGAGGCGGGCCGAGGCCCGGTCGTCGATGGTCCAGAGGGTGGTGACGAGGCTGCGGGCGCCGGCGTAGAAGAAGCCCCGCGCCAGGCTGATCACCCCTTCGCCGCGCTGGTATTCGCCTATCGAGGTCTCGCAGGCGCTGAGCACCACCAGGGCGGCGGGCAGGTGCAGGTTGTACAGGTCGCGCACGTAGAGCAGCCACGCCAGCTCGCTGGTGTCGGTGGCGGAAGGCTGAAAGACGAGATAGGAGTATTCGCCGCGGTAGTCGTTGGCCTGGCCATGGGTCGCCAGATGCAGGATGCCGTAGTGGGGCGCTTCGGCGAGGAAGCGGTCGAGGGTGGCCTCGCTGCCGGCATACAGGTCGCCGCCCCAGATGTGGGCTACGGTGCGCGCCTCTTCGAGGTTGTGCTGCAGGGGCGGCAGCTGCCGGCTGCTGTCAGATATCTGCGAAAAGTCGGGTGCGAAGGCGGCCAGGCGGCGGTTGGCAGGCCCCCCGTCCTCGCCGAGACGCAGCATCAGCTCGACTGAGTAGTTGTAGCTGAACCGGTGTTTGCGGATCAGGTAGGGGTAGTCGCGGAAGCGCTCGAGCTGCGGCGGGAGCGAATCGAGCAGCGCGCCAAAAGGCAGGTTGGCAATGATGCCGGCCGGCACGACGGATATCCGCTCGGGCAGGCGATATGCTTCGAGGGGTTGCCACAGGCGGGCGTACAGCTCGTTGGCCAGATAGGCGTACTTCTGCACGTGATAGTCGCGGTCGGCGGCCAGCGGATGGTAGCTGCGGATACTCTGGCGCAGCTCTTCCACCCACGAGGCGAGCGGGAAGTCGAGCTCCTGGCGCAGGTAACGGACCGTGTCGCGGGTGAGGCAGAAGGTGACCATGCGGTCCTTGCCGACGAAGTATTCCACTACGGCCTGGCCGGGTGTCAGGCGGCGTTGCACGTCTTCGAGCGCCGGGGGCTGATAGGTGGCCCACAGCGAGGCGTAGGCCGGATGGTGTCTCTTTATCGAGTCGCGCAGGCGGTAAAAAGCTTCCTTTTTCTCGAAGATGCGCGAGTCGAGCGAGTCGATGAGGGCGTTGCGGGCCGTCTTGCCTTTTTGATATTCGAGGAAGCGCTGTTTTTCCAGCGACGTGATCTCCTGTTCGAGCCGGTGCTCGGCCTGCAGCAGCTCGTCGGGCACGCCGGCTGCGCGTCGGGCCGTGCCTTCGCGCAGCGCCTCCTGCAGGAGCGTGCTCTTGCTTTTTTCCGAAAGGGCAAAAGCTTTCTGTAGCCAGGCGGGGTCAGCGTGTTGCTCGTACAGGGTGAGGGCGGCATCGATCGCCCCTTCGTAGATCTCGTAAAAGCGGTCGAGCAAGGCCTGGCGCGAGCCCGGCTCGCGGTACTGCGTGCGCACCTGGTCGATGACGGCGATGGCCTGATCGAAGAGGGCGAGCGCTTCGCGCAGCAGGGCCGCCTCGCCTGTGGCGTGATAACGGTCGTGAAGCCATTTCGTCTTGTCCTGCAGGATCTGGAGCAGCACCAGGGGATCGTGCAGTACCAGGTCGGTGCGGTTGCGGCTTTCGGCGGCGAAGCCGATCTCGTCGAGCGCCTCGTCGAACCAGCGGCGCGCCTCGGCAGGTTCGTCGGGGAAGCAGAGGGCCAGCTTGCCCTTGGTGCGCGCGATCTCGGGATGGCCGGGCAGGTAGTTGGCCTGCAGGATGCGCAGGCTTTCGCCAAAAGCGCTGCGCGCTTCGGCGGGTCGCCCCATGTCGAGCAGGCACGAACCCAGAAGGAACCAGGCATCGGCGAGGAACGGATGGTCGGGGCCGAGGGCGCGCGTGTCCACCTCGAGTGCCTGCCGATAGAGCGCCAGGGCGCGCTCGTACAGGCCCATTTCCTGGTAGATGGCACCGAGGTCGCCGTAGGAGTCGGCCACCTCGCGGTGGTCGGGACCCAGCACGGCCAGGCGGATGGCCAGCGCTTTTTCGCAGTAGTCGAGGGCATCCTGGTAGCGCTTGAGGCCGCGGTAGCAGTTGCCGATGTTGTTGTAGAGGTTGCCCACCAGCTCGTGCTGCTCGCCCATTTTGGCGCGGCGGATGGCCAGCGCCTTGAAGAAATAGTTGAGGGCGCGGCCGTAGTCACCTTCATCGTAAAAAAACAGCCCGAGGTTGGAGTAGCCATAGGCCGTCTGCGGGTGGTCGGGGCCAAAAGCCGACTCGTACAGGTCGCGCGTCTCGAGCAGCAGGCGCATGGCCTCGTCGCGCTCGCCCAGGTTCTGCAGTGCCACGCTGAGGTTGTTTTTCACCAGGGCGATGTTGCCGGGGGAGGCATCGGGCAGCGCCTCGAGCAGGCGCAGGGTGCTGCGAAAGCCATCGACCGCCTTGCGCAGCTCGCCGGCATTGTACCAGGTGGTGGCCAGGTTGAAGTTGAAGATGACCGCTTCCATAGATGCCGTGTCGCCCCTATGCCGGAGGATGCGCACGGCCTGCTCGTAGTAGGGGATGGCGCGCTCGTCGCCCAGCGTCAGGCCGATGTTGTTGCTGAAGCGCGCCACTTCGATGCTTTCGTCGCCGAAGAGCTGGCGGGCCAGGGCGAGCCCACGTTCATACACGGCGCGCGCCTCGTCGTATCGCGACAAGCGAAAAAGGATGATGCCCAGCTCGTTCCAGGCATCCATCAGTGCCTCGCTGCCGGGCAGCTCCCGTTCCAGCAGGGCGGCGTGTTGGCGGGCGAGGGTCAGCGCACGCCGATATTCACCGGCTCCGCGCAGGCACTTCGAGTGCATGCGCCCGCTGGCCAGGGCGCGTGTGCGCCATGGGTCGCCCAGCTCCCTGCCCCATGCCTGGGCCTGCGCGATCATGGGTCCGAGTGCCTGGCACTGCCCTTCGCTCGCCAGCGAGTCGATGGCGTGCAGCAGGGCGACCAGCTCGGTCGTGTCGGCAGGGGGGCTGGATGCGCGGGCGGTATACCACCCCAGGCATCCCATCAGCAACAGCGCTCCCATGCGGAGCATCTGCAACGTTTTTTTCATGGCGCTCCGAAGTTGTGTGGGCGGCTTTCGGGGGCTCATTCAATGGGGCTGCGGGCTTCAGGGGCGCGTGTTCACTTTTTTGGTGGCTGGCTGGGGCGCACCTCGATCTTGCTGGGCAGCGTGCGGGGCGGCAGGTGCAGGATGTCCACCACGATCTGGCCGATGTCTTCGGGCTGGATCTTCCAGGCGTCCTCGGGACCTGGCGTGTGATCGTTGAAGTAGGTGGCCACCGAGCCGGGCATGATGGTGGTCACGCGCACGCCCTTGTGGCGCAGGTCGAGCATGACGGCCTGGGTGAAGCCCACCAGCCCGAACTTGCTGGCGTTGTAGGCCGAGCCGCCGGCGAAAAAGTTGGTGCCGGCCAGACTGGCGATCGTGATCAGATATCCCTTGCTTTCGATGAGTGCATCCACGCTGGCCTTGACCGTGTAGAACGCACCCGTGAGGTTGATGTCGATGACCTGCTTCCAGTCTTCCACCGTCAGCTCTTCGATGGAGCCGAAACGGCCGATGCCGGCGTTGGCCACCACCACGTCGAGGCGGCCGAAGGTGTCGCGCGTGCGCTGCACACTGCGCTGCTGCGCCTCGAAGTCGCGCACGTCGGCTTCCACACCCAGCGCCTGCCCCGGCCCCAGGGCCGTGAGGCGCTCGGCCACCCGCTCGGCCTCGTCGCCATGCCGGCTGGTGATGGTCACGTGCATGCCCTGGCGGATCAGCGCTTCGGCGATGCCCAGACCGATGCCTTTCGTGCCGCCCGTGATGAGGGCCACTTTGCCTTTCAAGTCCATGGATGATGGGGTTGTTTGAGTTTAAAAGTTTATGGTTTAAAGTTTAGTATTTTGATTGTCAGTGTTTTTGGTATAATCTTCATTGTCCATCGGCTCAATTTCACCACGGCGTTTCCCACTACTGCAGCCTGCGACAATACTGCTCGAACCAGTTTCTCAAATCCTCTTTTCCGCACCAGTCGTCTGCCTTTCGGCAAATGGGGCCCGCCAGCAGTCGGGGCGCCACCCTGCGTGGGGAAGGTAACCAGCCATATGCGAAAAGTGTCAGAAGACGAGGAATAAAAAAATCGGGCATATTCCGGAGTTGAATATGCCCGATTGCGATGGAGGTCGGGAGCGGATTCGAACCGCCGTACGAGGTTTTGCAGACCTCTGCCTAACCACTCGGCCACCCGACCGTAAATGGGGTAACCATTTTTGCGGGCACGAAGTTACACACATTTCAAAAAAGGAAAAAATTTGACCAGTCAAATTCGGGAGTCCCCCCTGCAAAAAATGGGTGAGGGTG
>CAYNYN010000019.1:9036-21126 GCA_964401445.1 uncultured Saprospiraceae bacterium
GTCCATCGTCTGTCGACTTTTTGCAATAGGCTCAATCCTCACTTCATGCTCATTCACCAGCACTATAAATACTGCTTCACTCTTCGCCTTTCACGACCAGCGGCCATTCACGTTCCCCGGCTGCCCACACGTGGGGGCGCCGTTGGTAGCGATGGCGGGCGTGGGCAGGGATCGCCTTTTTCCGCCAGGCAATGGCCACGTAGGGGGCCAGGCCGAAAGCCAGCAGCAGGGGCAGCACGCCTTCGGCGGGCAGGTAGAGCAGCGCGGTAAAGGTGCAGATGAAGACCAGGCCCGTGTAGCCCGTCAGCAGCACGGCGATGCCGGGATGACTCATGCCCAGCTCGAGCAGCAGGTGGTGGATGTGGGTCTTGTCGGCATGGAAGGGAGAACGGCCCTGGAGCACGCGCAGCGTGGCCACTTTGACCAGGTCGATGACGGGGATGAGCTGCAGACACATGGCCAGGATGATGCTGTGACTGAGGTGCCAGTGGTAGGCACTCAGGTCGAGGTTGCACAGCCTCATGGCAAAGGCGGCCATGCTGAAGCCGATGACCGTGGCGCCATTGTCGCCCATGAAGATACGCGCCCGATAGCCGAAGTTGAACGACAGAAAGGCCAGCAGGGCGCCTGCCATGCCCAGGGCGATGAGCGCTTCGGTCGTAGCGCCAATGATGAGGAACAGCCCGCCATAGATGGTGCAGGCCAGCAGCGCCAGGCTGCCCGCCAGCCCATTGACGCCGTCGATGAGGTTCCAGGCATTGACCAGCAACATCACGATGAACACCGAGATGCCGTATTCCACGATGTCGGGAATGACGCCCATGTGGAGCAGCCCTTCGAGCCATTGCACCTGCCAGCCGCCGAAGTAGAGGCACGAGGCGGCAAACCACTGGATGATGAGGCGCTGCCATGCCGGCAGGTCGAGCAGGTCGTCGGCCAGGCCGGTGCCGAACATGAGCAGGGCCCCTGCAAAGATCCACTTCCATTCGCCGGCCGTGGTGGCATCGGAAAGCAAGGCCACGCCGCCCCAGCACGCCATGAAGAGGGCGATGCCGCCCAGCGAGCTGACGGGCGTGGTGTGCACCTTGCGCTCGTTGGGCTGGTCGTAGAGCCGGTAGCGGCGGGCCAGCCTGATGATGGCCGGCAGCAGCAGCCGCGCCATGCCCCACGCGATGAGGAAAGCCGAAATGGAGTAGATCCAGGTCATCATGCCTTTTCCGGTTTGTGTGATCGATCGTGTTTTACCATCCGGGGGTGCGGGGGGCAGGCTCGGGCGAGGTGCTTGCCGGCTGCGCCTTCGGATCGAAGGGCAGTACCACCACTTCGGTGCGGCGGTTGCGCGCCTTGCCTTCTTCCGTGCCGTTGGAATCTACCGGCAGGGTTTCGCCGTACGACACCAGCTCCATCTTTTCGATGGGCACGCCCCGCTGCCGCAAAAAGTCGCGTACGGCTTCGGCGCGGCGCATGCCCAGGCTCTGGTTGTAGGGGCCGGAGCCTTCGGCATCGGTATGGCCGGCAATGTAGATGTGGTAGTCGTCCAGCTCGCGCAGCCAGGCCGCCAGCTCGTAAAGCAGGTGGTACTCGTGCGGCTTGATGACGGCCTTGTCGGTGTCGAAATGCACCACTACGCGCTTGAGCGGCTCGAAGGTGGGCGGGGTCGCCTCGCCCTTTGCAGCAGCCGCTTTTTCCGATGCTACCGGGCAGCCGCCGTTCGACTTGGGCCCTTTGAAGTAGGGGCATTCGTCGTCGATGTCGGACAGGCCGTCGCCGTCGGTGTCGGGGCAGCCCCGCGTCGCTACCGAGCCCTTGATGTAGACGCAGTAGTCGAGCTCGTCGGGCACGCCGTCGCCGTCGGCATCATTGGGCTTGTAGGGGCAGCCGCCGAAGGCGGCGATGCCCGCCAGGTTGGGGCAGCGGTCGTCGGGGTCGATGAGGCCGTCGGCATCGCTGTCGACGCAGCCCTGCCACTTGAGCAGGCCCGGCTCGAGGGGGCAGCGGTCGTCGATGTCGGGGATGCCGTCGCCGTCGCTGTCGGTCTTTTTGGCGACAGCCTCGGGTCGGGGGCAGCCATCGAGCTCGGGCAGGCCGGGCACCTCGGGGCAGGCGTCGAGGTGGTCGAAGATGCCGTCGCCATCGGTGTCGACGCGCTGCTGGAGGCGCTCCTTGCCGAAGCGCAACGACACGCCCATCTCGATGGCGCCGGCGCCACCCGTGACGGGCTTGAGCAGCGAGTAGTTGTCGTCGTAGGCTACGTAAATGGACTTGTTGTCCCATTTGAGCTCGGCCAGCCAGATGAGCGCATCGCCCATGCGTGCGCCGGCGCCGAGCCGCAGCGAAGAGTTGTCGCCGAAGTGGAAGGTGGCGTCCATGCCGAGCACCATCTCGCTGTGTACGCCCTGGCGCTGGTAGCGGGCGTGCGGCGTCAGTTCGAAGTTTTCCGAAAGGAAAAGGCCGAGGCTGCCATAGGCCGACAGGCGCATGGGGAAGTTGTACACGTCGCCGCGAAAGCTCTCGGTGGGCTGCGCAAAATGGCGGATGGCCAGCCCCAGCTGGAAGAGGGTCGGCTTTTCTTGCCCGATGTCGGAGGTCCAGTGTACGCCCACCGACAGGTCGGGCAGCGTCATGGTCGTATTCTGGAACGCTTCGCCCGAGTCGGCATTGGGGTCGAAGCCCTGGTCGGGCTGGTACTGGCTCTCGAAGGCAAGGGCCATGGGGTTGAAGCGCTTCTGGATCAGCCCGATGGCGCCGCCATACGACAGGAAGTCGTTCTTGCGGCCCAGCCGCTTGTGGTAGGCGCCCTGCAGCAGGATGCCCGTGGTGCGCAGGCTGGCCGGTCCGGCGTGGTTGCTGTGCAGCTGGAGGCCCCAGCCGAATTCGGCCAGGCGCTGCTGCCAGCCCGCCGCGAGCGTGGTGTAGGCGGCCGTGGGGATGGCGGCCCACTGACTGCGGTACTGCAGGTCGAGGCGCCCGGCATCGACGCCCTGGGCCGTGGTGGCGGGGTTGAGCCAGTTTTTGCCGAAGCGGTAGTGCGAGAAATGGCCATCCTGGGCGTGCAGGAGGCTGGCGCACCACAGCAGGCATATGATCGCGAGCAAGGTGGTCTTTTTCATGGCAGTGGTGGTTATCGGATTAGCGTGACGTGTCCCGAATAGGCGCGACGTGGTTCCCCTGTCGGCTCGATGTAGATCAGATAGACGTAGGTGCCGTTGTGTACGGGCAAGCCGTTGCGCGTGCCATCCCAGCCGGCCACGGGGTCTTGCGTGAAGTAGATCTGCTCGCCCCACTGGTTGAAGATGTACATGCGGAAAGTGCCGTCGATGGCGCCGCGCGGCCGGAAGCGGTCGTTGCGTCCGTCGCCGTTGGGCGTGAAGGCCGTGGGGATGAACAGCTCGCCCGTGTCGGTACCCGGATCGGGCGGCGGCGGGGGCGGGGTGGTCGTGCCGCCCGTGTTGTTGCCACCCGTGTTGCCGGTATTGCCGGGGTCGGTGATGGTGATGTAGTCTTGCTTGACGAGCGTATCGCGGCAGCCCTCCACCGTCTCGGCGAGCAGGCTGACGTCGAAGGTGCCCGCCAGATCATAGCGGTGAAAGGTCTCCAGGCCGGTGCCGAAGGCGCCATCGCCGAAGCTCCATTCGTAGTAGTAGGTATCGGAGCCGTCGGCGTAGAACCAGAGGGTGTCGCCCGTGTGGGCCGAGGTAGCGGGCAGCACGCTGAAATCGAACAGCGGCCCCTCTGCCTGGTCGATGATCACCTCTTCGGAAAAAGCGGTGACGCCGCTGTTGGGGTCGGTGGCCTGCACCTGGTAGATGCCCGCCTGCGTCACGATCAGCTGGGGCGACTGTGCGCCATCGATGGGCCAGCCGTCGCGGTACCATTGCACATTCTGATCGAAACTCGAGATCAGCAGGGTGCTCTCGCCCGGGCACAGGAGCGTGTCGCCTTCCACGGTCACCTGGGGCGTGGTGGGTGACGGCAGCACCGTCACCGTCACCGGATCGGAAGCGCCGGGACAGTAGTAGTCGCTGTATACCTCCACCCAGTATTCGCCCGACTCGTAGACGGTGATCGACTGGGTGGTGTCGCCCGTATTCCAGAGAAAGACGCCGGATCCGCTGGCCACCAGCGTCACCGAGTCGCCTTCGTAGAAAGTCAGGTCGCCCACTACCGAGATGGTCGGCTCGGCATCGGGCAAGACGGTGATGGTGACGGTATTGGATATGAGCAAATCGCCCAGGTAGGCGGATTCCACGTAGATGTCATAGGTGCCGGGGGTCCAGTTGTTGGCCAGGAAGACCGGGTCGCCGCTGTCCTGCACCAGGTCGCCATTGACGAAAAACCGGTAGAAGTCATAGTAGTCGGGTGCAGCTTGCAGGTGAATGGTGGTATTGGCACAGACTTTTGGCGGGGTGAGGTTCAGCAGGGTCAGCGAGCTGTCTTCGAGCACGAGTTTGCGCACCAGGTTGTTATAGGCGTCGGCCAGAAAAATTTCGCCCGAGCCCGCGCGCCATGACAGACCGGTCACCCCGCCGAACGTGGCTTCGAGGGCGGGCCCATCGCTGCCGCCTATCTCGAGGGGCGTGCCCGCTACCGTCGTCACGAAACCCTGCGGAGTGATTTTGCGGACGACGTAGTTGTAGCCGTCACCTACGTAGATGTTTCCGTTGCCATCGACGGTGACGTCCCAGGGGTAGTTGAACTGCGCCTGTGTGGCCGCGCCATTGACGTGTCCCGGTTCGCCGGTGCCGGCAATGGTGGTGACGATGCCGTCGGGCGTCACCTTGCGGATCTTGTGGTTCCATTCGTCGGCCACGATGATGTTGCCGTCGTTGTCGAGGCACAGGCCATAGGGCCGCCAGAACTGGGCGCCGGTACCCTGGCCGTCGGCATCGCCGGGGATGTAGGGGAAGCCGGCGATGGTGGTGACCTGCCCCTGCGGCGTGATCTTGCGGATGATGTGGGTGAGGTGGTCGGCGACGTACAGGTTGCCCTGGTCGTCGACGTCGATGCCGGTGGGATTGCCAAAAGAGGCCGTCACGCCCACGCCGTCGGAAGAGCCGAAGTTGCCACTGCCGGCAAAGGTCGTGACGGTGCCGTTGGGTGTGATCTTGCGGATCTTGTTGTTGCGCGTGTCGGCCACGAAGACGTTGCCGAACTTGTCCACGCACAGGCCCCAGGGCTCGTTGAAGCGCGCCGACAGGGCGGGGCCGTCCGTGTCGCCTTTGACGCCGGCCTTGCCGGCCAGCGTGATGACCTGGCCGTCTGCGGTGATCTTGCGGATGGTGTGGTTGAAGCGGTCGGCCACGTACACGTTGCCGGCCGAGTCCACATCGATGCCGTGCGGGTTGAAGAAGCGGGCACTCAGCGCCGGGCCGTCGTTGAAGCCGGGCGTCTCGAGTACGCCGCCGACCGTGACGACGTATTGGGCCATCGCCGGCAGGCCGATCAGTGCAAACAGCCAGATGAGCAGTCGTTTCTTTTTCATTGGTGGTGGTTTTTTTCCCTTTCGGATCACAGGAATGTTTGCCGCAAGGCAGGCGGCAGCTCGAAGCTGAAGACGGGCACGCGCAGGCGTTCCTCGCCTCTGGCCGCCTCGGCATACTGCCTTGCGATCCAGTGCCAGGTGTAGCAGCTTTCAGCGATGGTTTTCATCTCTTGGGCCAGGGCGCGCAGCTCGTCCGGCTGCAGGCTTTGCAGCAGCCCGACCAGGTCTTCGGCATCGGCGAAGTAGCGCGCCTTGCCGTGGGTGGTCACGCGGTTGTAGATGACGTCGTAGGCCAGCACGGGCAGCCCCAGGTACATGGCTTCGACCAGGGAGGGGTTGGTGCCGCCGGCGCTGTGGCCATGCACGTAGAGCCAGGCGTTGGATCGCAGCATGTTGAGCAGGTGCGGGTCGTAGATGGGGTCGAGCAGGTGAATGTGCGGCTCATGGCCAAATTGCGCGCGCAATGCCCGCCCATATTCGCTGTGGTCCCAGTTGCCCACGATGACGAGCGGCAGCTCGCGATAGCGGCTGAAGGCTTCGAGCACCACGTGCACGTTGTTTTCGGGCTCGATGCGGCACACCTTGAAGGCGTACTTGCCGCTCAGGAAGGGGAAGCGCCCGTACAGGGCCGGGTCGCGCGGCACGGGTCGGGCATGGTCGGCGCCGTAGGCCACCAGGCGGCTGGGGCAGCCGTAGCGGTTGAGCACGTATTTCTGTATGGCCTCGTTGTCGGTGATGATCTCGTCGGCATAGCGGATGGCGAGGGCCTCGCTGAACATGAGGAAGCGGCGCACCCAGCCCTTCCACTTGGCACGGCGCCACTCCAGGCCGTCCACGTTCACCACGACGCGCTTGCGCGACACCAGCCTGAGCAGCGGCAGGAAGATGCAGCCCGACACGCCCAACACCAGCAGTACGTCGGCCGTGAACAGCGCGTGCACCATCGACAGGATGTCGTACAGGATGCTCTGGGGGCCGTTGGCCTGCAGGGGCAGCCACACGATGCGGGCGCCCTGCCACTCCTGCCGGCGCTCCTCGGGCGGGTAGGCGGGCTTGCTGTTATAGACGGTGATGTCGTAGCGGTCGGCCAGTTGCAGCACGAGGTGGTGGGCCAGCGTCTCGAAGCCGCCGTACTTGCCCGGCACACCTACGGTACCGATGATGGCCAGTCTTGCTTTGGTCTCTCTTTTCATGTCGAGGCAGGTTTGCCCGCCCTGAGACCAAAAGCAATCCAGTAGTATTAGATCCTTTTAATCAGTTGATTACAAAATATATCTGTGTCCGATGTGTTCCCCCTGTCGGACGGTTTCCCATTTTGGGAAAGGACGGCCCTTCCGCGCCCTGCCCCGCTCAGGATGCAGGTTCCCACCCGCCACCGCCCGGCGTCTCGATGTGCACGCGGTCGCCGGGCGCCATGGTGCAGGAGTCGATGCCCTGCAGCGGTTCGTGCCGGCCGTCGGCGCGGATGACCCACTGGCGCCCCGTAGCGCCGGGTGCCCCACCGTGTTTGCCGTAAGGCGCCACCATGCGGTGCTGGCTGAGGAGGGTCAGCTCGACCGGCGCCAGGAACTCCAACTCGCGCACGATGCCGTCGCCGCCCTGCCAGCGGCCCCTGCCGCCCGAGCCCGTGCGCAGCGCAAACCGGTGCACCCGCACGGGATAGCGCCGCTCCAGCTCCTCCACGTCGGTGAGGCGCGTGTTGGTCATGTGCTGGTGCACGCCGCTGCGGCCGTGGAAGCCGGGACCAGCCCCGGCCCCGCCGCCGATGGTCTCGTAGTAGCCAAAGCGGTCGTTGCCAAACAGCAGGTTGTTCATGGTGCCCTGGCTGCAGGCCGCCAGGTCGAGCGCCTTGAGCAGCGTGTCGGTGAGGCGCTGGCTCACCTCGGTGTTGCCGCCTACCACGGCCGGGCAGCGCGCCCCGTCGTCCACGAAGTTCGGATGCAGCAGGGTGCCTTCCGGCAAAACGATGCGCACGTGCTCCATCAGGCCCTCGTTGAGCGGCACGGCGTGCCCGCAGGCCAGCCGCAGCACGTAGATGACGACGCTGTGCAGAATGGCGATGTTGGCGTTGAGGTTGCCGGCATGGACGGGGCCCGTGCCCGTGAAGTCGAAGACGATCTGGGGCAGGCGCACCTCTATGCGCACGCGGATGGGGGTGCCGTCGTCGAGCTGCTCTTCGGCCTCGAAGGTGCGGCCGTCCCAGCGGCGCCAGCTTTCCGCAAAAGCGGAGGCCGTGGCCTGCCGCAGCGCCTGCATGTAGTGCAGCGTGCGCTCGATGCCCTCGCTGCGGGCCAGCGCCACCAGGCGCTCCTGCCCGGTGCGCAGCGCCGCCAGCGCCGCGTTGATGTCGGCCAGGTTTTCGTGCAGCATGCGCACGGGCCAGGGGCCGCCGCTGAGCAGGCGCTCCAGCTCGTGCCAGCGCACCTCGCCGCCACGCGCGAGGTACGTGGGCGGGATGACCACGCCCTCTTCGGCCAGGGTGCGCGCATCGGGCGGCATGGAGCCGGGGCGCTTGCCACCCACGTCGGCGTGGTGCGCCCTGTTGACGACGTAGCCCAGCAGGCGCCCCTCGTGCCACACGCCGGCCAGCAGCGTAATGTCGGGCAGGTGCGAGCCGCCGTACTTCGGGTGGTTGGTGATGACGACGTCGCCCGGCTGCAGCGGCAACGCCTCGAGCACGAGGCGCGCGCAGACGCCCAGGCTGCCCAGGTGAACGGGTATGTGTGGCGCGTTGACGAGCAGACGCGCCTCGGGGTCGAGCAGGGCACACGAGAAGTCGAGGCGCTCCTTGACGTTGGTCGAGAAGGCGGTGCGCTGCAGTTGGGCGCCCATCTCTTCGGCGATGGCCGTGAAGCGGTTGGAGAACAGCTCGAGCGCCACCACCTCGCTGCGGGCGGCATTTGCCGAAAGGCGCACCGATTTACCTGTGTGCCGCAGCACCAGGTTCTGACCGGGGGCCACCTCGAGCTGCCACCCTTCGTCGAGCCAGGCCGTGGCCGTGTCGTGCAGCACGATGGCCGGCCCCTCGATGTGCTGGCCCCGCCCCAGCGCCGGCCAGTAGTACACGGGCACCTCGCGGCCGTGGGCCTGCACGTGGCGCAGCGGTGCCGCAGGCGCTTGCCCGGCCGACGCTTCGCCTGCCGGCTCGGGCACCTCGGCCTCGGCTGCCGCCACCACCTTGATGCTCTCCACCTCGATGACGCCCTGCGCGGGGTAGTGCCCGAACAGGCGGCGGTAGGCCTGCTCGAAGGCGGCCGCCACGTCCATGCCGGGCTGCCACTCGATCTCTACGGCGTGCTCCTGGCCGGCAAAGCGCAGGTAGCACAGGCGGCGCCTCACCGCCACCCTGTCGCGCGCGATGCCCTCGGCTGCCACCTCGGCGCAGGCCCGTTGTTCCGCTTCCGCAAAAAGGGCCTCCAGCTGCGGCCCCACCGCGTGCAGGGGCGCCAGCACCTGGCGGGTGGCCATGCGCGTGATGGCGGCCGTGCCGATGCCGAAAGCGCTCAGCAGGCCCGCGTCGGCAGGCAGGATGACGGTGTCGATGTCGAGCAGCTCGGCCACCTTGCAGGCGTGCAGGCCGCCGGCGCCGCCAAACGCCAGCAGGGCGTAGTCGGCCGGGTCGAAGCCGCGCGCCACCGAGATGCGGCGGATGGCGTCGGCCATCTTCTCGTTGGCGATCTGCTCGAAGCCGCGCAGCAGCGCTTCGGCCTCGACCTGCTCGCCGGTGCGCGCCTCGATGTCGCGACGCAGCGTCTCGAGGGCGGCGCGCGCCGCTTCCGCCGACACGGGGATGCCCATGGCGCCCGGATCGAGCTTGCCGAGCAGCAGGTTGACGTCGGTGATGGCGAGCGGGCCGCCGGCGCCATAGCAGGCCGGGCCGGGGTCGGCCCCTGCGCTCTCGGGCCCCACGAAGAGGCGCTGCCCGTCGAAGCCGCAGATGGAGCCGCCGCCTGCCGCCACCGTCTCGATGGCCAGGGCGGGCGCCTGCAGCTCGACGCCCCCCACCTCGGTGCGCCACGTGTAGTCGAAGGCGCCGTCGTAGCGGGCCGTGTCGGTGCTGGTGCCGCCCATGTCGAGGGTGAGCAGGCGCTCGAAGCCGAGCATCGTACCGATACGGGCGGCGCCGGCCACGCCGCCGGCAGGGCCGCTCAGCAGGCTGTCCTTGGGCTGGTAGCGGTCGGCGCGCACCAGGCCACCGCTGCTGGTCATGACGTGCAGCGAGCTGGCGTGCCCCTGCTCCTGCGTGGTGCGCGCAATGCGGCCGAGGTAGGTGTCCATCACGGGCGTGAGGTAGGCGTTGACCAGCGCCGTCTGGGCGCGCGGCAGCAGCTGCACGGAGGGCGACAGCTCCGACGAGACCGACACGCGGCGGATGCCGGCGGCGCGCAGGGCACGTGCCAGCGCCTGCTCGTGCGCGTCGTTGCGGTAGCTGTTGCGCAGGGCGATGGCGACCGCCTCGGGTGCCGTGGCCTGCACCTGCCGCACCACCTCGTCGAGGGCCGCCGCGTCGAGGGCCTGCACCACGGTGCCGTCGGCGGCGACCACCTCGGGCACCTCGACGAGCCGTTCGTACAGCAGCACGGGATCGGGGATGTCGAGCTGGAACAGGTCGGGCCGCTGCTGCGTGCCGATGGCCACCAGGCCGCTCAGGCCGGCGGTGGTGCACAGCGTCACGCGCGCGCCCTTCTTCTCGAGCAGGGCATTGGTGCCGCGCGTGGTGCCCAGCCGCATGCGCAGGGGCGGAAACTGTCCGTCGAGGGGCGTGGCCGTAGCCAGGCGCGCCGCCAGCACGGGCGCCTCTTCTCCGGCCGTGATCTCGAAGGTGGCGGGCAGCGCGCAGTCGAGCGGCGCCTCCGTTTCGATCAGCCTTTCGGCAAAATCGACCCGGCGCACGCCCACGGGCTGGTGTGCCGTGCCCGGCAGCCGCAGGCGGTAGCCCCGAAAAACGTCGGTCCGGACGGGCCAGCGGTGGCGGAAGCGCCACACGTTGGGCGCCACGCGCGCCTCGAGCGTGCCGCGCAGACAACTGCTGCTCAGCACCTTGATGCGTTGCCATTTGCCGGAAGGCGACACGGCGATGCAGTCGGTAAAGGTGCCGCCCGTATCCACCCAGATGTGCCAGTAAGCCGTGTTCGTACTCATGCGGCCAAAATAGCAGGCACCCGCGGCATCCGCGCCTTTTTGCCGGCCGGAAAAATTCGAACTTGCACCGGAACCCAAATGCCTTGTGGCTGTTGGACTACCGAAGCCGCCATTTTCCACCAAAACGCAGGCGATGGTACAGCGACGCGAAGCACCTCGATGGACCGGCACGCGCTGGTATCGGCCCCCGCGCCCCTTCCTCGACGACCCGCTGGGCTTTCCCTTGCGGAAAACGCAGGAGCTGGGCGAGATCTTCTGGTTCGACTTTTACCTGCGGCGCATCTTCGTCCTCACCGACCTGGAAGCCATCCGGCACATCCTGCAGGTCAACCACCGCAACTACCGCAAGAGCCCGGCCTACGGCCAGCTCAAGCTGGCGCTCGGCAACGGGCTGGTGACCAGCGAGGGCGACTTCTGGCGGCGGCAGCGCCGCATCATCCAGCCCGTCTTCCACAAGCGCAACCTGCAGGGGCTCTATGCCCTCATGCAGGAAGAGACGGAAAGCTACTGCCGACGGCTCGCGCAGCGGCGCGGCCAGACCGTCGACATCGCGCAGGAGATGATGGGCGTGACGGCCAACATCGCCCTGCGCACCCTCTTCAGCACGCAGAACCCCACCGACCAGGCAGAGATGTACCGCATCATGAGTGAGGCGCAGGAGTGGATCATGTACCGCACCACCCACCCGCTGCTCATCCCCGTGGCCTGGCTGACGCCGCGGCACCGCCGCTTCCTGCGCGACATGCGCAAGATGGATGCCCTGGTGTACGACATCATCGAGGCGCGCCGCCGCGCCGACGACTACCCCGACGACCTGCTCAGCATGCTGCTGCACGCCCGCGACGCCGACACCGGCGAGGCCATGACCGACCAGCAGATACGCGACGAGGTGCTCACCCTCTTCGCGGCCGGCCACGAGACCTCGGCCACGGCCATGAGCTGGACGCTGTGGCTGCTGGCGCGCCATCCCGAGGTGAGGCAGCGCCTGCAGGCCGAGCTCGACGAAGTGCTCGGCGGCCGCCTGCCCGAATGGGACGACCTGCCGCGCCTGCGCTGGACGCGCCAGGTGCTCGAGGAGAGCATGCGCCTCTATCCGCCGGCCTATGCCGTCGGTCGCCAGGCCATCGCCGACGACGAGCTGTGCGGCTACCACGTGCCGGCCAAATCGATCATGTTCATCAGCATCTATGCCCTGCACCGTCATCCGCGCTACTACGCCCGCCCCGATGCGTTCGACCCCGAGCATTTTGCGGAAGCGGCGGTCAAAGCGCGGCCGCGCCTGGCCTACATCCCCTTCGGCGCCGGACCGCGCATGTGCGTGGGCAACCACTTCGCCATGATCGAGATGACGCTGCTGCTGGCTGCCCTCTGCCAGCGCTTCCGCTTCGAGCCGGTGCCCGACCACCCCGTCGTGCCCAACCCGCTCGTCACGCTCAAGCCGAAGTACGGCATCCGGATGGTGGTGC
>CAYNYN010000020.1:0-20726 GCA_964401445.1 uncultured Saprospiraceae bacterium
GGCTGTTGGGGTAGGCGGTGAGGGTCACGTCGTTGTTGTCCACGCGCACGCGCTCGGTGCCGCCGGTGCTGATGGCGAGGGCGTCGGCGGTGGGGGAGTAGAGGCCGGTGTTGGGGTCGGAAAGAAAGAAAAGCGAAGGCGTCGTGACGCTGCCATCTGCCAAACCACGATAACCGATCGTCTTTGAGGATTTCAGTACACCTGTGCGTGAGCTTACTGCCGAAATAGACCATCCCTCAAGCCATTGCTCAAAAGAAGCGCCATTCCAATCATTCGCTTTGACTAATACCACCTCAACAGTCTGATGCGTAAAGTTCGATAATGGGAAATAAAGCCGGTGCGTACCAGAAGCAGAATCGTAATATGCATCGAGGGTTATCGACTTATTCACATCGCCATGAGCATGAAGTATGGTAAAGAAACCACTGCTCGTTGCGTCAAATTCTATCCATACTGTTCCACGGTATCCAGAAGATGCAGACATCCATAAAAGAATGCCAAAATTGTTATTTCCGTCAGAAGGTATCGCCGCTGCGGGTAATATGATTTCCAAATATAAATTTGTACCATTGGCAGGGCCATAGGTAGCCCCTCTTGGGCGGAAGATCGTGCGCTTCTCACTACCGGCCAGTACCGATGTCGTGTAGTCACTTACAGATAGCATCCCATTGACGGTAACATCCCCGATTAAATTGTCGGTTGCTGGGAAAATTGGCGTCAGACTGGATGCACCTGTGGGGATGGCACTTGTATAAAATGAAAGAGCAACCTGATCGAGCAGGTCTTCTGCGACAATACCATTATATGCGTTGAAATAAATGTCGCGGACGCGCGCATATACAACATTCCCCCAGTTGGTCAAACTATCGCCTATGCATACATAATTCTTACCCCCATCATGCCATGCGTATACTTGAACTTTATCACCAAATCCATATTGAACAACGCGCCTAAGGGAAAAATTCGTCGAACTTAATTCACCGCGGATCACAAAAGTCCCTGTGAAATTGTCATTCCCGCTCACATCCACCGTAAGCACTACATGCGTATTGCCATTTGCAGGCAACTCGATGAGTATGCCACATGCCGAATTGTAATGCCCCAGCACTGCGTTCTTAGGGATGATGTAGTGAGCGCTGTTGTTTTTCTCAAAAACCCCAGATTGAATCGCCCTATCACCGTTCACAAGATAGCCTTTCGTCGCATTGCGGCTTATAGGTGAATTCCCCAACGAAGCGGCCCCTGTCCATAATGGCAGGTAGTCCGTAGTGCCGCTACCATTCAGCCCCCCTGCATCCCCCCATTCCAGCGCCGTGCCGCTGGCATTCACCTTCATCACCTGCCCGGCAGTGCCCAAAGTGCTCAACCCCGTCCCCCCCTTGCTCACCGGCAGCACGCCCGTGGCGTTGGCCAGGTCGAGGTAGTAGCTGCCCTGCTGGCCGTCGAGCAGGTCGGCATCGAGGCCGCTGCCGGCCCCGTCGTTGCCGGCGTGCCAGAACTTGTTGCCGTTGAGCAGCAGGTCCGTGCCGTCCCAGTCGATGTCCGTGGCGGCCAATTCCTTCGCTGCCGTGAAGTAGGCCACCTTGGGCGAGGTGCCCGTGCCGCTCAGGTTGCCCAGCGTGCCGGCGCGCCCCACGGTCAGCACCGTGTCGCCGTTCACGGTCAGGATGCTGTCGCTCAGGTAGCGCACCGGGATGTATTGAAAGAACGTGTCGTTGTCGGCCGTGTAGGGCATGGGCGCGATGAGTTGCCCCACCTGCCCCGTATCGACGCGCAGCAGGTGGATGGGCACGATCTGCGCGATGGCATTTGCCGAAAGGCTGATCAAAACAATGAGGATGAGTGCTATCCGCTTCATTTTCTGCTCTTTTTGCGTGTCAAATTTGCATTTGCTCAATGCATCGAATCAGGGTATCACGTGCACGAGCACCGTCTCGCCGCGCAGGTCCTGTTCGAACAAAATCTTGTTGAACTCAGCGTTGATGGTGAACCCGCCCGGCACGTTATAGAAGATGCGGGGGCCGCCACCGTAGCCGCGATAGACGTGCACGCGGCGGTCGATCTCGGCCTCGCTCACCACGCCCGGGTTGGGCAGCGTGCCGGCCGTGATGGTCACCGAGTCGCCGCTCACGTTCTCGAACTTCTGCGTCCAGCCGCCAGGCATCATGCCGCCCGTGTCGATGTAGCGGTAGGCCATCATCAGCAGGCTGCCGGCCGGGTAGTCGGCGGTCAGGTCCTCGGTGATGTTGAGGTAGCTGGCCCCGGGCGTGTAGTCGATGCTCACGGTGAGCAGCTGCGCCTGCCCCGTATAGGGGTTGATCAGCTTCACCTTGTCGCCCTTGTGCGCCCAGGTGAAGTTGACGGGCGCGACGGTGAGCGTGTGCGTGGTGTTGACGCTGGCCGCCACGGCATCAGAGGGCAGCGAGGTGCCGGCCATCGCTTCCGCGAACGTCCACGCCTCGGCACCCGACTGCCCGGGCACCTGCGGCAGCGGCCCTGGCTGCGCGATGGGCGGCGGCACCTTGGGCGGCGGCACCGGCCCCACGTCCACCTGGGGGTCCACCACCTCGCCCGTGAATGCCGTGCCCACCTTGACGAACTCGCCGTCCCATAGGTCGTCCTTCGCCGACCATGACAGCCGCAGCGGCATGTAGGCGTCGGTGCCGTCCACCAGGCGGTTGATGGGGCTGAAGCCGCCCGCGATGGCGGCCACCTGGAAGATGCGCATGGGCACCTGCCGCATCTGTATGATCTGCCGCGCCTGCAGCTCGTCGATGGGGTAGGCGGTGCCCGTGGTGCCGATCTTCCAGGCCGAGGTGCGCGTGCCGTTCACTTCCATGCGGCTCACGCTGAAGGGGGCCGGCCCGTCGCCGATGAAGACGTCCACGTACAGCTCTTCGGTGTTGCCGGCCGTGCTGTCGTAGGCGCAGGTGCGGCGCGTCTCGCTGTCTGGGTTGTCGCCCAGGCCGCCGTTGAGTACCTGCACCACGTTGTCGGCAGCGCGCCAGTCGAATGAGGCGGTGTACCACGCCGTGGTGATGGGATAGGCCGGCCACGAGGTCTGGCCGCTGGCATCCCACAGCACGGTGTTGTCCCATTGCGTGATGCGGTCGAGCACCAGCTTGATCTCGATGGGACCGCCGCTGGCGGCGGTGCTGATGTACGGCGTATCGATGCTGAACTGGAACTGCACGCCCGTGCCGTCGAGGTCCTCAGTGATGATGGGTGAGACGATGTCGATGTAGTCCTCGACCACCTGCCATGCCGGCTGCTCGTAGGTGATGTTGTTGAAGGTGCCGCTGCCGTGCCTTTTCAACCAGAATGCGTTGTTCAGCCGCACGTACATCTTGAACCAGTAGCGGTGCACCGGATAGGTGTAGCTACTGTCGGTGACGGTGAGGAACGTTTTGCACGTGAAATTAAACTGCAGGCGCAGCTGCGTGCTGTTCAGCGTGTCCACATACAGAGGCCCGGGCAGCGACTGGTAGTCGTTGGTGGCGGTGGGCCACAGCAGGCCCCAGGCGCGGTTCTGGTGCGTGATGTGGTGGTAGTCCACGCACACGCGCTTGAGCGCGGGCAGGTAGGTGCGCACGCCGCCGCGCCGCTTGAGCACCGTGCCGCTGGAGTAATCGACGGTCACATCCAGATCGACGGTGTCGGTGCTGACGAGGGTCTGCGAGGCGTCGTAGTTGTAGATCGTCTGGAAGGTGCCCGTGTAGTTGCCCACCTGGAACAGGCACCATGCGCCATTCTCGTGAAAGAAGCGCGCGTTGAAGCGGCGCGCGAGCGCTTCGAGCACCTCGTACACCGACCAGATGCGCTCGTTGCCCTCGCTGTCGCGGCGCTTGAATGCGTCGTGGTCGATGTCCACCTGCGCGGCCGGGTCGGTGGTGGTGTTCATCGCGGCGTCGAACCACTTGAGCGAGCTGCGGAACCTGATTTGCGGAAGCGTGACCACACTCGTCAGGCCAATGTGCTCGATGATGTTGTACATGTGTTCGAGCAGGGTGGCGCGGCCGCTGTAGGGCTGGTTGGTGGCCGGGTCGCGGTACTCGACGTCGCGCAGGCGCGCGATGCCGTCCACGGCGAAGAGGGTGGTGTGGTAGGGGTAGTACTCGTCGCGCTGCTGTATCTGGTCGGCCACGAGGTAGCCCAGCCAATACACGGGCAGGCCGCTGCCGCGCTTGAGCACGATGTGGAAGCGGCCCTCGCGGCTCGTGGCGATCTCGTCGAGGAAGGTCTCGTGGGTGGCATTTTCGACGAGGAAATCGAATTCGAGCGAGCTTGCCATTATTGGAAAGAAGGGGTCGGTCGGCTCGCCCTCGTAGTCGAGCCGAAAGCCGTCCGGGCCGCCGTCGATCTCGGTGGCGGTGCCCACGAACTGGCTGTCGTGGATTTCCAGGCGTAGCTCTTCGCCTGCGATCGTCTTCGGCTCGATGTAGTAGCGCAGCGCCATCAGGCCTCGAATTTGATCACCTTGCCGTCGTCGTCGAAGTCGTCGCTACGGATTTCCTCGTGCTTTTTCGCCTCTGGCGGGAAAATGAATTCATCATCCACCAGCACCCGCCAGATCTCGGCGAACACGCCGAGCAGGCGCAGCCGCGGCTTCTCGTAGCGCGCCGCCACCACGCGCATGGCGGCCCTCACCTCGGCGGGCGTGGGCACCTGGTCGAAGTCGAAGCGCTCGATGCGGGTGTTGCGCGCGTCGTTGAACGTCACCTCGAAGAGGCCGACGTATTTGGGCTGCGTGATGTAGGTCTTCTTGGCCATTTTAGAATCCTCTTGTGCGTTTGCGTCTCAGTTGGTTGCGCTCGCTGGCGAGCAGGATGTCGCGCCCCTCGATGCGGCCCGTTACCTCGACGGGGCCGCCGGCCGGCTGCAGGTACTTGCGCAGCTCGCTCAGCGGCGCGATCACCTCGGGGTTGCTGCGCGCGCCCGGGTACTCGCCCGTGAGCGCGAAGGTGGGGCCGAACACGATGCCGCCCGTGGCGAATTCCTTCGGCTTCAGGTTGGCGAGCTGACCGCGCACGAACTTGGCCAGCGCGATCAGCGCCACGCCGGCCACCACGGCACCGGCACCGCCAAGGCTCTCGATCGCCTTCTTGATCGCCTCAATGGCGATGCCCGTGCTGATCGCCAGTCGGCCGAGCTGTTCGAGCATGCCGAGCAGCGGCTCGAACAGCGCCACGATATTGAAGGTGCCCTCGCCGATGCTGCCCAGCGCGCCACCGATGGCGTCGCCCAGGCCTATGAAGAAGCCCTCGATGCCGCTCTCGACGATCTGCGCTGCCGACTCGCCGAACTTCAGCATCTCGGCATTCACGCTGTCCATCTGCGTCTTGAGCTGATCGTACAGCTCGACCATCGTCTGCACCTCTGTGCTCATCGGGCTGACGCCCTGTTCGAGCAGGCTGAGGATGCTGCGCTCGACGAGATTGAGCTTCTCGGCGACGGCGTTGAATGTGTCGCCGAACACGGCCGCCTTGTTGTCGATGATTTCGAGCTGCTCGCCGAGGGTGGTGAGCGGGTTGGCGGCCAGGCTGAAGGCGGCGGCCACCTTGGGCAGCTCGCGGTCGAAGCCCTCGCGCAGGGCGGCAGCCACCTTCACGGCGCTGTCGCGGATGCTCTCAGGCGGCGGCAGCAGGTCGGGCACGTCGAGCAGGGTGCGGCGCGCGGCCGGCTGGCCGCCACCGGCAGGGGCCAAAGGCCTGCCCACCGTCGGCGCAGTGGCCACCTGCTCGGCAACGGATTCTCTGATCTGTGGCGCTGTCTCAAGGAAGGTGTCCGCCAGGCTGCGCTGCTGCGCTTCCAGATAGGCTATCTGCTTGCGCAAAAGCTCGGTCCTGGTGCCCAGCGGCGTGAAGTTGAGGAAGCCGCGCACGGCGGCGTTGGTATGCTTTTCGAGCTGCTGCGTCAGCTCGTTGAGGCGGTCGAGCAGCTCGATGCGCTGCTTTTCCAGCTCTACGATCTTGGCCTGTGCGGCCTGCGCCCGGGCGGCGCGCAGCAGGTTTTCCACGTAGGCGTCGTAGGCCTTGTTGATGTCCTCGACGCTGCTTTTTTCCAGGCTCAGCCCGCTGAAATACTCGGGGCTGATCTCGATGAGGCGCTGCAGGGCCTTGCGGCGCTCGTCGTAGGGGCGCTCGCTGTCCTTGAGGACGTTGGCGAGGCGCTCGGCCTCGAGGCGCTCGGCAGCGATGGCCTTCTCCGCCTCGAGGTTCACCTCGTTGAGCTGGCGCTGGATGGCCGTCGTGCCGCTCAGCTCACGCGTCATCTTGACGAGGGCTGCCGTCAGCGCGATGACGCCGGCAGCCACCAGGCCGATCACGGTGGCCTTGGTGGTGCTGTCGAACGCCTTCCAGGCTGCCGTGGCGGCCTGCGTGATGCCCGTGAAGCGCGTCAGCCGCCCGCCGGTGGCGGCCACGGCCTCGCGCACGCTGGCGAAGGTGTCGGCAGCGATGCGCATGCCGCCCGCGAACGAGGTCACCGCCGCGCGGGCCGTGCTCACGCCGCGGACGAGCGCACCCAGACCCGTGGTCAGCGGGCCAACTGCTGCCGCACCCAAAGCAACCGAAACGATGCTCTTCTTGGTAGATTCATCGAGGTCGCCGAACGCCTTCGCCAGCGGCGTCACCTGCCGCAACAGGTCGGTGACGAGGGGCAGCACCACCGCGCCGAATTGCTCGCCGCTGCGCTGCAGATCGACGAGGGCTTTGCGGAACTGGAAGTTGGCCGTCTCGGCCACTTTCTGGAAGCCCTCGTCCACGATGCCGTTGGCATTGGATATGCTCTGGACGATTCGAAGGTATTCCTCACCCTGCGCGCCGGCCGTACCCAGGGCGTTGGCCAGGCCTTCCACGTTGCCGAAGAGCCGGCCCAGCGCCTCGGTGTTGCCGTCGGCGGCCTGGATGAGGCTCTGCAGCGTGGCCGCCAGCCCCTGCTCGGCGATGCTGGCGCGCAGGTCCTCGATGGTGAGGCCCATCTGCGCCAGCGCCTTGTCGGCCTGCTCGCTCGGCTTGAGGATCTTGCTCAGCAGCGAGCGCAGCGCCGTGACGCTCTCGGCCGCGCTGATGCCCAGGCGCGTGAAGGCGGCCACGTTGGCACCCACCTCGTCGAACGACACGCCCAGCGCGGCCGCGATGGGCAGCACGCGGCCCAGGGCGGGGGCCAGCTCTTCGGCGGCCAGGTTGCCCTCGCGCACGATGGCCGTCAGCTTGTCCACCGCCTCGGTGGCCGTCAGGTTGGCCGCGCCGTAGGCCTGCACGGCCGCCACGGCCACGCGCGCGATTTCGGCCGTCTCACCCAGACCGATCTGGTTGGCCTTGGCGGCGGCGCGCAGCGTGTCGAGGGCCTCGGCACCGCGCTGGCCGGCACTCGTAATGACGAAGAGGGCATCGGCCAGCTCTTTGGTGCCAATGCCCACTTCGGCGCTGATGTCCTCGATGCCCTGGCGGAACTCGTCGAGCGTGTCGCCGGTGATGCCGACCAGCGTCTCGATGCGCAGGAAGGCTTCCTCGAAATCGGCGGCGAATTTCGCGCCAGCGGCGGCGGCCAGCCCGACCGGGATGGTGATACTGCGGGTGAGCGACCGGCCGATGCCCTCGACGTCGCGGGCGAAGCGGCGCATCTCGCGCTCGGCGTTCTTGATGTCGCGCTTGAGGCGGTTGATGTCCGCGCCTATCCTTACAGTGACGTCAGCGAGGGTCGGCATGGTCGTCGTTTATCTCTTGTTGCAAATGATCGGGTAGCTTCAGGCCCAGCTTTCTGGCCAGCTCAATGCCGGCGCGGCGCTGGCGCTTGGGGTCGGCCTGCTTCCGCTGCTGCTGCCAGGGCAGGGGCAGCACGTCGGCCAGCTTGATGTCTGCTTTCGCAAACGGCACGACAGCGTAGTACGCCACCACCTGTACCATTTCCCACAACTCACGCTGCCGCGCCTCTTCTCGCTCGCGAAAACACTCAATGGTTGTCATCAGCTCGGTGAGCGTCATGTCCCAGAACGCGCTCGGCTGGATGCCCACCCAGCCGGTTGCTATTCCCTGGATTCTTGCGAAGGTGAGCCGCTGACCTGGCCGGCCATCTGGGCCACCTTCGCCTGCAGGTTTCCCTGCGCAGCCAGCTTCTTTTTTGCCCATTCGAGCACGTGCTCGGCGTACACGGCGAAGATCTCTTCGAGCGCTTCGGGCTGTTGGTCGAGCACGTCGAGCAGCTCGTCCATGTCGGCGAGGATGCGCGAGAGCATATCTGGGGCCTGCTCGTAGGCCCCGTACTCGCCAGCCTTCACGGCCATGCGGTAGCCCTCGCGGATGCCCACGTGGGCCACCTTGAGCTGGTTGTCGAACGATTCGAGGCATTTGCCGTTGAGCAGCTCGTCGAGGCTCACCTTCAGCTCGTCGCAGATGAGCTTGAGGGCGCGGTGTCCGAAATAGACCGGCACTTTTTCGCCGCCAAGCTGGATGTACCTGATGTTCATCGCATCGTGGTTTTCGGTTGCAAAAAATGCGGGGGCCGCAGCCCCACGCATGATGGAAACGAACTACTGTGGTCGCATTACACGTTCGTGCCGATAGTCACGTCACCCACGCCCTGGAACGTGACGCTGTAGGTGGTGTTGGTGCCCGTGTTGCCGGCGTTGAGCGAGATGGAACTGATGTACGCCGTGCCTTCGACGTACTTATCGCCCGACTGCTCGCTGCCGATGCGCACCGTGACCTCGGTCTTGTTCTTCCAGAGCGTCATCAGATCCCAGTAACCGGTGTTGGACGCAGCAGCTTCGCTGTGATTGCCGGTAGCGGTCACCGACCAGCTGGTGCTGCCGGCCCGGAAGCTCTTCGCACCGGTGGTGTTCTTGCACGTCGTCTCGATCTGATCGGCGCTACCCTCGAAAGATGCGTCGGTGAGGCAGTCGAGGACATTGGCCGCCTGGGACACGACCACGTAACCGCCATCAAGGATTCCTGCAGTTGCCATAACTGTCGTTTTTTGTCAGTGAAATGTTATTCCTCTTCTTCTTCGGCCGGTGCCTTCTGCGCCGGCATCTCGTCGATGATGCGGACCACCCCTTTGGCTGCCAGTCGGCGCGCGAATTCGGCCAGAAGATTTCCTTCGTCGCCTTCGTGCCAGCGGGCGTGGCCCTCTTCGTATTCCTTCAGAAAGATCACTCGCATGGTTGCGTCAGTTTGCTGTTCGGAAAATCACGTCCACGGTTACCAGCGCCTGGGCGAGCAGGTCGCCCCAGCCTTCTACCTGCGAGGCAACCGTGGTGTAGTTGTACTTCACGCCGTTGTGCGTGCCCTGCCATCCCTCGAGGATATCGCGCAGGTTGTCGGCGATGGTGGCCGCCTCGAAGTCGCTCTCGTGGTAGATGTCGAACTGCACCCGCCATTCCTGCGTCCCTCGCGCGCCCTTCTTGCAGTAGTCAGGCGTGCCGCTGATCACATCGTACACCACGGCCGGGAAGTCGGCACCCTGCGGCACGCGCAGGTGGTACACGGGCAGCTTGTTGCCCGCGCTGTCGGTCAGGTTCTGGCTCACGCCAGAGCCATCGACCTGCAAGAGGTATGTCACGAGTGCGCCGATCATGCTTTTTGCTTTCGCAAACGTTTTACTTCTCTTTCAATCAGGCGCGCGATGTCCTGCGCGAGGGTGCTCTTTACCTTTTGCTGCGTGGCCGCCAGCGCCCGCCGCATAAAGGCGAAGCCCGGCCGGCGCGTGCCGTCCACGTTGCGCGCACCGAATTCGAGCCAGGGCAGGTAGAAGCCCACGGGCAGCTTCTTGCGATTCTTCGTCGGCCCGACGAACAGATCGGGGCTTTTGCGCAGGCTGATCACCTGCAGCGCCTCGCGAGCGTTGCCCGGGTGGATCACCATCAGCACGCGCCCCTTGCCGGGCGGCGCTTTGTGCTTGCCGAATGCGAGCGGATTCTTGCCGTACACCTTGTGCGGCTTGTCGCTCTTCGGGATGTTCGCCCGGGCGGTGTCGCGCAGCAGCTCGGCCCCGCGGCGCAGGGCGCGCTTGCGCTTGCGGCCCGTGACCACCTTGCCGAGGCTTTCCAGCTTTTTAAAGAGCGTTTTCAAGTCGTTCTGATCCACTTCAGCGCTCATACCTCTCGGTATTGGTGATAGAGCAGGTTCTCGCCGCGCACCTTCTCGGTGAATCTGATCACGTTGCCAGGCTGGATGGTGTAGTCCACGCCATACACCATGCGCAGGCCGCTGCGGAACAGGTAGCAGAGCTGGTGTATCTGTTCCTCGGTCGTCGTGTTCGTATCGGGCAGGGTGCCGGCCGTGATCTGCCAGTCGGTGCCCGTGAACGAATTTGTCTTTTGTGCGAAGTCAAGCATGAGTCCTGTCAGTACGTCGATTTCGCGGATGTCGTCCTGCCGGCGCTCGGCCACGATCTCGTAGTAGGCCCCGGCGGGCAGGTCATCCACCACCTCATTGACACTCGTAATATCGTAGTACTCACCGCCGAATTTCAGCTTCATGACCTCGCTGACGCCGTCCAGGCTATCTGCGCGGCAGATGAAGCGCTTGGTGTTGAAAGCGGTGAGCCGATCATCTTCGACGCGCTCGGTTGCGCGCACGTTTTCGACCATGGCCCAGGTGGTCGTCCACAGCGCGTAGGCCATCACCTCGCCGCCCAGCGCCGTGCGCGAGCGGGTGGGCGTGTGGAACTCGACGCGGTGCCGCATCCGTCCGATGCGTTCCTTGCTCTGTCGGTATCGGGGCCATGCCATCAGTATCGCCAGTTGTCGAGCAGCCTTTCAGCTGCGGTTGGTAACTGCTTCACAAAGTTTTCCCTGCGCTCGTACATTTCCCCGATCAGCAACAGGATGGCCTGCTTGATGTCAGGCGGCACCTGGGCTGCCGAAGACCATCCGGCCTTGTAGCGCACCTCTACGGCGTCGGGCCGCGAGGCGGTGGTCGGCCAGGTGGTGTCGTAGGCCGGGTAGATGCGCGCCGGGTAGCGCGTGCTGTCGATGATGAGCTTGCTGGTGTCGCCGGCGCTGTCGTAGAGCGTCTGCTGCACGTTGTCGCTGTCGTAGTACTTGACCGTGAGCAGCTCCTGCAGCGGCGGCCGGAAGAGGCGGATCGCCTGGAACGGATTGTAAAGCGAGTAGGCCGGGAAGTCGCTGAGCGCCTGCCTGATCGTCGTGGTGAGCAGGCTCATGCGCGTGTACTCTTCAGCGAAGGCAGTGGCCGCAGCGATGTAGTTGCTGATCAGCGTATCCTCGTCGCTGAAATCGACGCGCAGGTGCAACTTGGCCTCGGTCAGCGTGACCGGGTACTCGGTCGCTGCCGTCTCGATCGTCCAGTATCCGTTCCTCGGCTCACTCATCGCTTTTCAACGTTGTCGGTCTTGCGCGTGGCGCGCTCTTTCTTCTTTTCCACGACGGGCACCGCCTTGCCTTCGTCGATCAGCTTCTTGGCCAGGTCCTCGTCGAGGTCGTACTCGCGCCCGGGCCAGTAGGCCAGGCCGTGCGGGTTGACGATGCGCACCTTGATTTTCTTCTTTGCCATTTCGATCTCTTTGAGGTACAGGCGAATTTTGAGCGGCCGGCCCCAGGGTAGGGGCACGACCAGCTCAATCGCCTTCATATCAGCAAATCATTCATCAAACCTTCCGCGCGTCCTTGATCGCAGCAAACGATTGCTCATGTCGAAGAGCAACGTCGGCGAACGTCTCAATCGTCACCCGCACGATGCCCTGCGTGTCGAGGCTGTAGGGGTTGACCACCAGGCTCACGCCGCCCCACTGTGCGATGTACAGCTCTTCCCAGTTGCCGAAGATGATAGCATGACAATCGATGGACGTACCCTTGGTCAGGTCGCTGGGCACGTTCGAGGTGGCGAAGACGCGGTAGCCGTTGGCCATGTTGTTGCCGTCAACAAGGAACTGGCCGCTGCCAGCGTCCTTGCTGATCGTCTTCATGTGTGCCCGCATCGAGGGCGTGGTCAGGTAGGCCAGCGAGCCGCGCAGGGCGTTGGCGTCGCCCACCTTGCCTTCGAGATCTACGATAGCCGCCCAGGTGGGGGCACCGCCGTTGGTGCCGATGGCCACGCTACCGATGTTGGTGTGGTTCAGGATGCCCTTCGGTACAGGGGCCGTGCCGCTGCCGTTGATGGCGGCCACCTCGATGGCCTGGCCGATGGCCTCGCTCAGCTGCTGTCGTACCCAATTCTCGGCATCCACGCTCGACTGCACGATGAACTGCTTGCTCACGTTCGTGTAGGCAGCGAGGCGCTTGGCGCGCATGGCCACCTTCTCAACGGTCGGGTTGCTCTCGGCGGCTGCGTCATTCTCGCCTTCCCAGGTGGCAGCTACGGGGCCGTTCTGGCGGATCAGATCGAAGTTGTTGCTCAGGCCCGTGAGCAGGGTGGCGCCCATCTCGGGCAGCACGGTGGCGGGGTACAGGTACTCGATCACCTCGCCGATCTCGGTGGCCACCAGGTCGCCGGCCGTGGCAGCAGTGCCTACCGTCAGCGTGGTACGCTGTTCCTTCTGCACCATCCACGAGGGAAGGGGCACGCCGTTCGGGGCGAGGCCCAGGCTGCGCATTTCCTGCTCTGCTTCCTGCACCACCTCGCGCTCGGCACCGTCCAGGCTGCGGCCGGTGAGGATGCTGCGGATGATGGCGTTCAGGCGCACTTCCTTGCGCAGCTTGCGCTTCTCGCGCTCTTCGCTGCGGTGATCCTGTACGTCGCCAGGGACGAAGTTCTGGGGCTGGGCCTGTGCGGCGCGCTGGGCCTTGAGGCGCATTTCCTCTTCAACCGCCTTGGCCGCCTCGATGGCCTTGTCCAGCTCGTCGCGCTTGGCGCGCAGTTCGGCGAGTTGCTGGTACTCCTCGCTGTCGGGGGTGATCGTGCGCTCTTCCTTTTCCAGCTTGCTCAGGATCTCGTCGATCTTGTCCTGAACCTGCGAGCGCTGCTCGATCAGCTCAATACTCCTTTTCATTTTGTAAAAATTTTTGTCAAAAAGTCAAAAAATGAGTCGCAGCGCGGCAGGATGAATGCCGCCCTTTACCATGTCCTTTTGCCCTTGCTGTTGCTTCCGCCACTCTTCGAAGCTGCGCTTCGCCACACTCGTCTGCGTGTAGGCGGGGTAGGTGACCGGTGCCACGTCGAACACCTCTTCCACTTCCTCGATGATGCGGCGCTCGACAATGGTGCCGTCCGGCTGCCGTTCCTCTTCCCAGCGCTGGCGCTTCACGATGAATGCAAACGAGCTTTCGCGCAGGTCGCCGCGCTCGATCATCTTGAGCAGGTCGTTGCCCAGGGTCGTGTCCGGGGCCTCGAATTCGTAGTAGAGACCCTTGTCGTCGATGCGCAGCGTGAGCGTGCCGGCACTCTGGCGCGCCAGCAGGTTGTCGGGGTTGTGGTTGAACAGCGCCCGGGCGTCGCTGCGCGTGAGCGCCTCGTCGAAAGCACCCGGCTCGATCATTTCGATGAACCAGCCCATATCGGCCGGCTGGTTGAACACAGCCGCATAGCCGAAGATGGTCCGGCGCTCGGGGTCAGCTCGGAATTCCGTTGTGAACGTGCGCCTTTCGAGGCGTTCCGTTCTTGCTGCTATGTCGTTGTTGCGGTTCATTGCTGTTGAGATTGTTCAGTTGATCGATGGGGGCCAGATTGTTCACCTGCACGAAGGCGCTGTCGCCGCCCTCGAGCGGGTTCTTGTTCAGGTAGGCGCGGATCTCGTTTGGCGTGATGGCGGCCATCTTGAACAAGCCTTCCCAGTACTGGATGCGCTCTTGCGGCGAGGCCCACATCATTTCGTCCACGTTGGTTTCGATGTAGAGCCGCCCCTGCTCACCAGGCAGCAGCAGCTTGCGCGTCAGTTCCTGGTCGATCTGCGTGAGGCGCGGGTCGATCGTGGTGATCTTGAACTGCAGGAAGAGCTGCGACAGGCTGTTGTAGCTCGGCTTGTCGAGTTCCATCAGCAGCGATACGGGTACACCTGTGATGCGGGCCACCTCTTCCACGCCGAAGCGGCGCGCCTCGATGAGCTGCGCGCGGCTCATGTCCACTGGCTGCAACTGCTTGAACTCTTCGCCGTTCGGGATGGGCAGGATCATGCCCGCCTTGCTGGCCCCGCCGAAGTAGTTGCGCAGGTCGAGCGCGAAGGCTTCCATGTCGTCGCGCTTGCGACCGGTGTACGTGTACACGCCACCGAGGAAGGGGCCGTTCTGCCACAGCTTCGAGGCCATGATGCGGGCCGCGAGCTGCTCGCCGAAGGTGTCGCGGAAGTGGTGGATGAGGGATTTGCTCGTCACGCCGTCGGTGACCATCAGGCCCGGCAGGTAGAGGGCATCGTCGAGCAGGAAGAGGCGTCCGCTATCGTTGTCCTGCACGAAATAGTTGCCGTCCTGTTCGACAACCGATGCGCCCGCCTTGAACAGGCGCAGTTGGGAAGGCCTGCCGCGGTCGTCCCGTACGATCTCCGCACCGCCGCCGCCAAACAGACAGGCTTGCGCTTCCAGGCTGAACCAGAAATCGAATGCCGTGTACGGGTGACCGGGCAGGTATTTGAGCAGGCGCGATGCGGGATGATCCAGCCGCTCGTTGATCCCATTTTCCGTTTTCTCATAGATGCCGCGCGGCAGGGTAGCCACCAGGCTTGCCCTGATGCTGATGGCGCGGAAAAATGCTGAAAGAGTAAGTGCCGTCTTGCTGTTCACATTCACGCCCGACTCGGACAGGCCGAACAGGCCGAGGATGCGGCGCTCGTCGTCGAGGCGCACCTTTTCCCGACGTTCCAGGCCGAATGCCGTCCGAATGCGTTGCCAGATCGAGGCCATGGGCGTTTGTTTGCCCAAATATGATTACTATAACTAATTGATACTGTTATCATTGATAACATTTGGACACATTTGAAAAACGCTATTTTGCAAAAAATAGCAACCCATGGACTGGACCACCATCACAGTCGCCATCCTGGGGTCGTCGGCGCTCACGACGCTGATCACCTACATCCTGCGCGCACGGCTCACGCACGCCGAGGCGACGAAAATTTCCGCGGAAACAGAAATGATCCTCGATCAGCGCTACATCGCGCTGATAGAAAAAATGGAAAAGCGGGTAGAGGAATTGGAAAAGGAAAACAAAGAGCTGCAGGCCGAGCTTCAGATGCTGCACCGGGAAAGCAGCCACCTGCAGGCCAAGATCGACCGCATCGCGCAGATCCTCATTTACTCTGCCCCTGATGAGGTGCGCAGGACAGAGGTCTATCGCTCGCTCATCGAAATCATCAAGAAATGAATCTGATACTGCAACTGATTCGATGGCTCATCGCCTTCTTCTCTCATCCTGCGGATGCAAAAGACCTCGACAAGGCGGACGAAGTGGCGAATGAATGCGAGGTGTGCACGCACTTCGTGACCATCACAGTGCCGCCACCGCAGCGCTATCTGTGGCTACTCGACAACGGGCATGGCGCACTCACCCGGGGGCGCTGCTCGCCACCCTTTGAGGATGGCAGCCGCCTGTGCGAGTGGGAATTCAATCGCGACATCGTGCGCCGAATTGCCATGCAGCTCGCCAATCTGGGCATCCGCTATGCCGAGGTGATGCCCGACAGCGACCGCTTCGGCAACGACCTCGCCGAGCGCGTGTACCGCGCCAACCGCATGGCCGCAGCATCTGAGATGCCGGCCCTCTTCGTGAGCGTGCACGCCAATGCCGCACCCACACCCGCACCCGGGCAATGGTGCGATCCGGAAATCAGCGGTATCGAGACGTGGTATTTCGTCGGCAGCGATGCAGGCAAGTACATGGCGGCCGTGTTCCAGCGCCACCTGGTCGCCAACACGGGCTGGCGCAACCGGCACATCAAAGGATCGGAAAGGCTGTACGTGCTGCGGCGCACGACCATGCCGGCCATCCTCACCGAGAACGGATTCTACAACCAAAATAGCCAGGGATCGGAAATGATGCGCGACGAGGTGCGCCAGCGCATCGCCGAAGCGCATGTGCTCGCCATTCTGCAGATCGAGGCTACTGGTCTTCCTGGAACAGCGTAGGCATCTGCACGCGCTTGTAGACGCGCGATTGTTCGCGGTGCTTCGCAACTCGGAACGATTCGTAGCTCGAATAGCGCGGGTGGCCGGTGAGGCGCTCGTACTCGGCATTCACCCGCTCGAAGGCTTCGCGGTAGCTGGCCGTGTATTGACTCATCTCGACCACCGCCCGCACGAAATCCCGCCTTGTGAAGAGTCGCTTCACGGTCATCGCCCAAGTATTTGCTACAAATTTAGCGGATTACAATGCGAGACATCAGATCGCTGATGGTCAGGTCGTCCGGCTCGCCGAAGCTGCGCAGGTACACGTTGAAAGCATCGAGCAGGGCGGCAATGCCGTCGATCTTGTCTTTCTTCCGCTTCCGGTCGGGTTTGATGTTCTCGTTTGGGTCCATCATCACGACGAGGTTTCCCAGCATCCAGTTCACCACAGGGTTGTCGCCGTGCAGGAACCTGCCTTCGGCCACCAGGGCTTCCACCTGCTTCATCGGGAACGAGAGGTTGCTGTAGTTCTGCGGCACCGGCACAATTTTGAAGTCCTCTTCCAGCCGCGGAAATAGGCTGGCGCGGTTCCATGCGTCGTGCCCGATGCCGGCGATCTCTACGTGCTTGCTGATCTCGATGATGTCCTCGTAGATGGCCTGGTAGTCAACGGCATTGCCCGGGGTTGGAATGAGGTAACCTTCCTTGGCCCATTTGCGATATGCCACGCGGCCGTCGTTGCGCTTCGGATTGGTGAGGGCCGCCTCGGGACAGTAGAACCGCCAGAATGCGGCGAAGGGGTCGCCGTCGTGCTCGGGAGGGAACAGGATGCAAAGCGCCGTGAGGTCGCGCGTGCTCGCCAGGTCGATGCCCAGGTAGGCGGTACGCCCTTCGAAGTCGGCCCAGTTGAGAGGCTGCGCACCACGCCGCCAGTGGTCCTCACTGATCCAGCCAGCCGCCTCGGTGAGCCACTGGTTCAGGTTCTTCACTCTGAACTTTCGCTCGCTGGTGACGCCCTCGCTCACCGCCCGCTGGAAGGCCGCACGGAAGTCGTCCAGGCTCATGAGATCACCCAGGTGCGGGTTTGCTTTGTACCAGTTGCGCTCATCGCGCCAGTCGTCGCCATCGTCGAGCGAAAAGATGAGCGCGAAGGTGGTGTCCATGTCGTTGTCGCCTTCGAGCATGGCTACCACGCTCTGCTCGTACTCGTAGCAGGGCGCGCTGGTGTCGAATCCGGCCGTGGTGATCTGAAATAGCAGGGGTTGGCGACGCATCAGCATGCCCGTTTCGAGCATGTCCACCACGCCCGTGGTGGGGTGCAGGTGCAGCTCGTCGATGATGGCACAATGAGGGTTGCTGCCCTCTTCCGTGTCGTAGTCCTTCGACAGCGGGACGAACTCGCTTTCGGTGGGCGTGAAGACGAGGCGCAGGTTGTTCACGCTGTCGAACACCTTCGCCATCTTACGCATCGCCTTGCTGCGCCGGCGCAGGTCCTTCAACATCGAGGCGGCGGCATCCCACACCTTGCGCGCCTGGTCGCGCTTCAGCGCGGCCGAGTAGATCTCTGCCCCGAACTCGCCATCGCAGATCAGCATGTAAAGGCCGATCGCTGCACAGAGAAGCGACTTGCCCCACTTCCGCGACACGCGCACGTACGCCTTGCGGAATCGGCGCGTGCCGTCGCGTTTGTTCTTCCAGCCGAAAATCGAGTAAACGACAAAAGCCTGTGATGGGTGCAGGATGAACGGCTCTTTGGCGTAGCGGCCCTTTGGCACCCGCAGCGTTTCGATGAACGAAAGCGCGTGCTCGGCGGAGGCGCGGTCGAAGTACCAGCCGCGCTCATCGGCCTGCTCGAGGTCGTGGAGGTGGCGTTCCACAGCAAGGCGCGTCAGTCGGCCGGCAATGATGGTGCCGTTCATCACGCCATCGATCCATCGTTCCGCTTTCTCGCAGATCATTCATCAGGATGTGGTGGTCACCTGCTGCTGCCGCGACCAGGCGAGGTAGATGTCGCTCTCGTCCTCTTCCGCTTTCGCGAAAGCGACGATGGCCTCGCGTGCCTTTGGCGACAGGCCCAGCTCGCGGCACAGTGTGATGAAGGCCTTGCGCTCGCGCGACAGGATCACGTAGTCGGCGCTCACGTTCTCGGTGCCGTTCTTGTAGCGCACCTTGGGGCCGTTCTTGGCCACGGCTTCCTCAGCCTGGAAGATGCGCGCAAGCGTGGCCGCGGCCTGCACGACGAGATATTTGTCGATCGGCTTGCCGGCGTCGGCCTCATTGATGAAGCGGAAGATGTCGCGGTAGATCCGCTTCGCTTCCTTCGACATCCATGCCGGTGGTGATGGGATACGAGCCATGTCATTTCAGTTTTACCCCCCCCTTGAAAATCAGCAAATCGTGTGCGGACGAGGGCGGGCGGCGGTCTTCCTTCATTCGGGACGGAAATTTCCACCCCCCCTGCCTGCCTCACGTGCGCTCTTCGCAGCATGATGGTGACGGCAGAGGGTCTGCAGATTGTCCCATTCAAGTGGCGGTCCGCCCTGGTTGATAGGCTTGATGTGATCGACCTCGTCGCCTGGCGTCGTCAGCCCGTGACGAAGGCACTCTTCGCAAAGAGGGTCTTGTGAAATCTTCGCCTCGCGCAGCCGCTTCCAGGCTTTCGAGTTATAGAAGCGCTTGTTCTTGTCGCGCTTCTTTCTTCGCCCGTGCGGCTCTCTCTTGCTCAACCATGGCGGCCGCGAGCTTTTGCTCAGCCTTGCCATGTCTCAAATTTGAGCACATTCAAAACAAAAAAAGTGCGGGTGGTTTTGACACCCGCACTGTAAACCCACATAATCATCGGTCCGTAGATGCCTGACAATCAGGCTTCCACTTCGCAATGTCGTAGCCCCGCCAGGAATCGCAATTGATTGAAAGGATTTGCGGTTTTGTTTTGAAAAACGCTAAAAAGCAACGCAAAAAGGCTGGCAACTGTCGCAATTCGTCATCATCTTTGCTGATAACTGCAACTGATTTGACAACCGAGACGACAACCGACAACGATGCGCATCCGATTCAACTTGAAGAACCGGCGAGCGGAACGCAGCCTGGTGCTGCTCAAGCTCGTCCTGCCGGGCAGCTCGCGACAATTCACCTGGTCAACTGGCGAGCATGTGCGAACGGAAGACTGGGACGATCGACGTCACCGGTTGCGCGCACGTGCGCGTGAGGCGATGTGGCTGAATGCGCTGCTCGATCGCATCGAGGCAGAGGCATACAATTGCATCCGACAGCATATGGTGGATCATGGCCGGCCACCTTCAGCCGCCGAGCTGCGGAATCACCTCAACAAGCAGTTCCGGGCGAGCGTGCAGATGGGCGTGCTCGATTACTTCGATGCCTTCATCGAGCGGATGGCCGGCAACGGGAAGTCGAGCTATCACACGGTGAAGATGTTCAAGGTGGCGCGCAACAACTTGGCGAGGTTTGTTGCTGACTCGGGGCGCGAGCTATCGTGGCAGGCGCTGTCGCGGGAATGGTTCGAGGATTGGGAAGCGTGGAATTTCCGGAATGGACGCAACAACAATTCAGTTGCAGGCTACCTCAAGAAGATCAAGGCAGTACTGAATGCCGCGCGCGAGGAAGGCTACTTGAAGCAGGACATCAAGTTCAAGGGGCTGACAACTACCTTCACGCGCAGCGATGAGGTCTTTCTCACGGTTGATGAGCTGATGCTGCTCTACCGCACCGAATGGCTCGGGCCGAATGAGGAAGTGGTGCGCGATCTCTTCCTGCTCGATGCCTTTAGCGGGGGCTTCCGATTCGAAGACTTGATGAATCTAAAGCGCGAGAACATCGTCCCGATCAACAACGTGCGCGCGATCAAGATGCACACGCGAAAGACCGACTCGCTCGTGTATGCCCCTGCAAGCTGGTACCTCGATGAATTCCTCGCGAAGTACCAAGGCAAGCAGATCGCGGCATTCACCAACCAACACTTCAATCGCACCATCAAGCAGGTTTGCCGAAAGGCGGGCATTTGCCAACCAGTCGAGCTGCGCAAGAACAGGGGCGGGCGCGACGAGTACATCACCAAGCCGAAGTGGCAATGGGTGACGCAGTACACGGCCAGATACTCATTTGCAACAAATCTTTTCCTTGCCGGGGTGCCACTCAAGCAGATCAGCGTGCTGCTCGGGCACAGCTCGGTGAAGATCACGGAATCATACATCAAGGCAAGCGAGCTGGCAACAGTAATCGCACTTTCTGACAATCCCTATTTTTCGCGGAAACCTGGATGAAAAAGAGGACCACCCACGGCCTGGGCGGTCCTCAGATTCGGGTGTGAAACCCGATGACCTATTGCGAATATCAATCTTCTTCCTCGAAATACAAATCGTTTTCGGTGTTACAATTCGGGCAGGTGATCTTGCCCACGCCCGGGCGGTTTGCCAGGAATGGGTCGTCGCGCCACACCAGCGGCTCACCGCAGTTGCGGCAGGGGTACGTCAGCCGTTTGATGTCGTGGACGAGGTAGAAGGCAGCACGGCGCAGCAGCTCGCTGCGATTTTCGCCGAGCTGCTGCGACAGCCAGTCCAATCCTGAAAGGGTGTTGTCGTCGAATTTGACAGTCACAATCGTGTTCTTCTTTGCCATTCGCCGTAGCGGATGCGATCCGCATCCTCATCGGCCCAGATCCCGGCCGCGCGCTGGCGGCGTTCTGGCCACGGCTCGTCGGGCAGGTACTTCGACA
>CAYNYN010000021.1:0-19052 GCA_964401445.1 uncultured Saprospiraceae bacterium
CTCGTAAACGTCCGTCAGCAACGAATGCAAGGGAGGATGCAAGACGTTTACCAACCCCTGCAGGGTTCGCAAACGTCTTGCGGAAGCGAAATGAATTTCGCGCCACGAGGCAGAATTTCGCGCCACGCTTTCCCTCCAAATCATTCCTCCCAGCACCCTTTCATGTGGGGTGCTTCGTCGAGTGCGCGACGCGTGGAGGAAGCCTTGTTCGGCTGCGGCCATGCCCGGCCTTCCCTGATGGCATCGATGCGGTCCGACAGCTCCAGCAGGTGGGCGCGCGTCAGTGCGTCGCGGTGCTTTTTGGCATACCTGCGAATGTCCGACTGGATGCCGTCGAGGGCGGCCCAGGCCAGCGCCTTGATGTCGGTCATGTCGTAGTCGGTGCCGGTGCGGCGCAGCAGCTCGCCCATCTGCTGCACGTAGGCGCGCTGCAGGTTGCGCTGGTAGCCGTCGAGCGTGCGGCCCTGCGGCATGCCCGCGAAGATGGCGCGGCGCGTCTCGTCGAACAGCTCGCGCGCGGTGTAGGCCTGACTGCCGTTGAGCGCCTCGTTTTCCATCATGCGCTTGAGGCGGTCGGCGCGGAAGAGGGTGCCGAGGGCGTAGAGCTGCAAGCCCCGCACCTGGTCCATCACGCCCGCCCCGCCGATGCGCGACTGGATGTCGGGATCGATCAGCCAGGTGGGCGTGCGGAACACCTCTTCGTTGATGAACCGCACGGCACGCTGCTGCTTTTCGCGGGGCACGTGGGTGTACACGGGCCCTTCCTGGTCGGCCGTCTTGTCGTATTCGTACACGCCGCCCACGTTGTTGGCCACGTGGCCGATGTAGCGCCGGAACTGCCCGATGAGGTTGCGGTACAGCTCGCTCAGGTCGCTGTAGTCCTTGCCCGGGGTGGACGTCCATTCGATCAGGTGTTTGCGGATGCGCTTCAGGTTGGCGATGCCCAGCTCGCTGGCCACGATGGCGTCGTCGCCGATGTCTTCGGTCTGGGCGCTGGGGTCGATCACAAGTCCCTGCTGCTGGCCGTAGCGGTAGATGGGATCGTCGGCCCGCTCGAGGATCATCTCGTGCAGGATCTTTTTCTCTTCCTCCACGTCGTCCACGCCGGGGAAATACCTGTAGCCGTAAATGATGGCCCACTCGTCGTAGGGGCCGATCTTTGGCATCAGGCCGGCGCCCTCGTCTTCGGGCTGCGCCACGTAGTTGAAGCGGGCATAGTCCATGATCGACGGCGCCACGCCCATGCGCTGCACGAAGCCGGGCGCGCGCAGCGAATCGACGGGATAGGCGGGGCTGGATCCCATGTTGTGCGGCAGGCCGAGCGTGTGCCCCACCTCGTGGGCGGCCACGAAGCGGATGAGCTGGCCCATCAGCTCTTTGTCGAACTTGACCTTGCGCGCGTCGGGGTTCACGGCTGCCGTCTGGATGAAGAACCAGTTGCGCAGCAGGTTCATCACGTTGTGATACCAGATGATGTCGCTTTCGAGGATCTCACCCGTGCGCGGATCGTGCACGTGGGGCCCCATGGCGTTCTGGATGTCGGTAGCCACGTAGCGGATCACCGAGTAGCGCACGTCCTCGGGGCTCCACTCCGGGTCCTCTTCGGGGCTGGGCGGGTCTTTGGCGAGGATGGCATTTTTGAAACCGGCCTTCTCGAAGGCCTTCTGCCAGTCTTCGACGCCCTGCTTGATGTAGGGACGCCACTCTTCGGGCGTGGCCGGATCGATGTAATAGACGATGGGCTTGACCGGCTCCACCAGCTCGCCGCGCTGGTAGGCTTCGACGTCTTTGGGTACGAGGCGCCAGCGCGTGATGTAGCGGCGCCTGGCCGCCTTCTGCTCGTCGAGGCCGTAGTCGAACTGCTGGATCGAGAAGTAGCCCACGCGGCTGTCGTAGAGGCGCGGCTGCATGGGCTCTTCGGGCAGCAGGATGAACGACTGGTTCATCTCGACCGAGAGCGTACCTGTGGTGCGGTTGGCCGGCAGCTTCTCGCCGCCCCGATAGGTGAGCACGTGCCGCACCTCCACGTTTTCCGGATAGGCGTGCATCCACTCGATGAAGCTGCGCTTGCTGTCCAGTCCACGGATGCCGAAGCGCTTCGAGGTGGACTCGTTCAGGGCGCCCAGCATGGGCACGTCGGTGGTGAACAGGGCCCCCGGCTCGAACACCACGGCGGTGCTGTCCTTGTTGTAGCAGGCCACCTTGAAGGTCATGATGACCGGCTCGAAGTTGTTGTTGCGCACCGACCGGTAGATCGGCTTGGAGGTGTCGGCCACGGCCGTGTAGCTCACCGAGCGCATCAGCACCTTGTTGTCGAGCAACTGGAAGCGCACCACCTGTTGCGGGCGGCTCTTCATGCCGGCCCCGCCGAAGTTGAGCCCCTTCACGTGGCCCGAGATGCGGCTCACCACCAGGATCTCCCGCTCGAGCAGGTCTTTCGGCAGCTCCCAGTAGTACTTGTCTTCCACCTTGTGCACGATGAACAGCCCGCTATCGGTCACGGCCTCTTCGGTAATGATGTCCTCGTACGATTTGCCTTTTTTCTTCTTGTCGTCCTTCTTTTCAGGCTTCTCGGTGTCTTCCTTTTGCTCTTTCTGCTCGCCGTTTTGCGCAAGCAGGAAACCAGGAGCACAGAAGAGGCACAGGCAAAGGCCTGCTGTCCATAGCATGCGTCGTCTCATGATTCGGGCGATTGTTTTTTTACAAAAAATGAATGGCTGAAAGTAGCCAGATTTTCGCTTTCGCAAAAAAGCGCCTTGCGGGGGCATGAGCCACAGGACGGCGCTACCGCAGCAACAACAGGTCGCCCGACTGCTCCACCTCGTAACCGTCCAGGAAGCGAAACAGGGCGCGCCATACGTACACGCCGGCAGGCATGGGTCGGCCGTGGAAGGTGCCGTCCCAGCCCGATGGGTAGTCGCCTGCGGGCACCTCGCGCACATCGTACACCAGCTCGCCCCAGCGGTCGAACACCTGCAGGCGGACCACCTCTGTGCCTTGTTTGCCGAAAGGCAAAAAGCGGTCGTTGAAGCCGTCGTCGTTGGGGCTGAAGGCGTTGGGCACGAACACGCGATAGTCCTTTTCCACGGGTACCACCGTCCGGGCCGTAGCCGTACATCCCGACGCGTCGGTGACGGTCAGGCGCACCAGCGTGGTGTCCAGCGGCCTGAGCAGCAGCTCGGCACAATCGGTGCAGGACCCCTCGGCGGGCGGGTCGAGCAGCCAGCTGTACTGGAAGGGCGGCGTGCCCACCACCTGCGGTGTGAGCCACACGGCCTCGCCCAGCGCCACGGCAGGCATGGCAGCGGGCAGTTGCACGGCGAGGGAGCCATACGTGACGAGCACCGAGTCGAAGGCCGTCTCGCAGCCGGTCTGCACCGTGACGGCATACCAGCCGGGGCTGGCCGCCACGATCCGGGCGGTGGTGTCGCCGGTATGCCAGAGGAAGTGTACGCCATCGAGCACCTGCGGCGTGAGGATGGCCGTATCGCCGGGGCAGTACCAGGCCGCCGTGTTGTCGAGATCCACCTCGAGGGGAACGACTTCGAGGGGCGTCGGATCGTCGGGCGCCAGGGTGGCGGGGTTGTCCGAGCGGGTGGTGTGGCCCAGGGTGGCGGGCAGGTGGTGCAGCCACGCCTGGTTTTCGTAGGTGCCGATCAGGTTTTCGCCTATGTCCACCACGAAGGAAAGGGTGTGTATGCCGAGGGGCACTTCGAGCTGCGTGAGATGGAGCAGGTTGGTGCCGGGGCCGCTCGCCACCTGGCCGCCAAAGACGTGCGGCAACACTTCGACGATGGTCATGCCGGGCGGCAGGGTGTCGCGCAGCTCGATACCACTGCGCGCCTGGCCGCTCTGGTTGGCGATGGTCAGCTGCCACGTGACTCGGGTGCAGGGGTAGGCAGCGGCTTGCGACACCTCTTTGGTCATGCGGATGGTGTAGGGACAGGCGCAGCCGTCTTTGCCGGTGGCGGCGGGGCCGTAGGCCCTGAAGCTGACGATGCCCGTCGTCTTGTCGATCTGGAACAGCTCGGTGGCCTGGCTGTTGCCAAAAGACTGGCCATAGCCGAAGAGCTGCCCGAACGGGTCGAAGAACAGGGCGCCCATGCGGTCGGCTACGGCAGAGAAGGGAAAGCTGGCGTCCACGGCGCCCGTGGCCGGGTCGATGATGACGAGGCGGTGCAGGGCGTTGTCCCAGCCGTACAGCAGGCCGCTAAGCGGGTCGAAGGCCACGTCGGTGCAGTGCACCTTGCCCGGCGCAGTGGACAGCCAAACCTCATCTACGACGGCATAGGACGGGTCATCCAGGTCGACCCACGAGGCGTGCAGGCTGCGGAAGCCCAGGCCGTCGCCCGCATCGCCCGAGCCCAGCAGGATCATGTATTTGCCGTCGGGGGTGATGTCGGCAGCCCAGTATTTGGCATTGGGATCCAGCGCGAGCGGGGCCAGCTCGGTGCCGCTGCCCGTGGCGTCGATGCGCCACAGGCGGGGCTGCCCGCCGTCCTGGCGGATGGCGTAGATCAGGTTGTCGGTAAAGCGATAGCCGATGGCATTGAGGCGCACCCCCGGTTCCTGGGGCAGGGGAGCGAACGTGACGTTGCCGCCTTGCGGATCCACCTCCACGCGGTAGAACTTGCTGGGATTGCCGCCGCTGGACAGCACGAGGTAAAAATCGCCCGTACAGACGAAGGGCACCTGGCCGAGGGCCACGTGGGGCATCGGCATCCATGCCAAAACGAAAGCGGCCAGCAGAGGCAAGGCCTTGCGGACGGGAAGCAATTTGTCTGGAGGGGCCATGGGTCGCGTTTGCCGGTTTCGATAGCTTTGACCAAGGTAGGGAAACTCCGGGCTGCCGTGTGTGACCGGATCGCTTCGAAGAGGTCTTGATGTTTGTGTTGGACAAAAACAAGGGCAACATGACTACTGAACAAAATCCGGAAACGGCATCGAAAAACTGGTGGCCACGCCTCACGAGTGGGTGGCTGCGTCCCTATGGGCCCTGGCTGGTGGCCATCGTGCTGGCGGGCGCACTGGTCTGGCAGCATCGAAGCGCGCAGCGCCGGCAGGCAGCGCACGTACTGTCCGATTCCTCGCCGGCAGCCCACGATACGCTCTGAAGCACGAAAAAGCCCGCACCGTGAGGTGCGGGCCATTCATGTGCGAAGAAAAATGGATCGGATCAATCGTTCAGGCTCCAGTCATATTCCAGGAAGGTGATCCGGGCGCCGGGCTTCAGCTTCACCTTGCTGTATCGGTTGATGTACGCCACCAGATCCCCGAAATCCTCGCGATACCATTCGAAGATTTTCGACAGCTCGGCCTTGTCGGGGCTGATGCGGTTGTATTGCGCATTGTTGATGAAGGCACGTGCCCGCTGGTCCAGCACGCTTTCGAGGTTTTCGGGAGTGAAGGCGCGGTTGTACAGCGGCGGGCACGAGCGGGCAGCGCAGTTCACGGCAAAGTGGATGCGTGCATCTTTGTAGCGCTTGCGCAAAATCTCGTGCTCGATCTGGTTGAGCGAGTACTTTTTCCCACCCAGCTCGATCCACTTCACGTCCCACGGGTTGCCGCCATGGATGTCGCGGATGCTTTTGACCGGCCAATGGTCGAGGATCAGCTTGACGGTGAACGCATTGTAGGCATTGATCCAGTAGGCCATGGCTTCCTGGCGCGAGGCGGAAGGGCCGGGCACGTTGGCGGCCAGCTGCGCCAGATATTTGTTCAGCTTTGCCTCGGCTGTCTTGAGGCCCTTGTAGTTGACGTGGCCGTCGGCACTGACGTACGTGCGGAGCAGCTCGTCCCAGAGGGCATGGCTCATGGCGGCAGGCGGCTCGGGCACGGCCGGTGCCTGATCATTCCCCTCGGCTGGTGTCTGCGCCGGGGGTACGGCATCCGTGGCGGACGGCGCCTCTTCGGGGTGGCTGTCCTTCCCGGCATCGGCAGTATCCTCTTCCACGGCCGGTGTGGGAGCAGGTGCGGGGTCGGGTTGCTTCACCTTGGGCGCAGGCTCGTTTGCGGGGCGGGCCTCAGGCCGCGCCACGACCTGCTCGGCGGCGGGCTCGGGTGCCACGGCTTCTTCCGCTTGGGTTGCGGTAGCGGGAGCTTCGGAAGGGGCAGCGGTCACTGCGGTCTCTGCCGGGTTGCCGCCTTCCGTCTTGCTTTCGGTGGGCTGGCCACAGGCCAGCAGCGCAATGGTCATCAGGGCATACCAATTCATCTGTCTCATCTCGTTTTGGTGGTTTGATGGGGCACAATATGTCGATTTCTCATTTTGCCTTACGGCAAATACAACCCTGAAGGTTGCCAATGGTTCCTTTTTGCGCCTGAGGTGTTCCCTTGCGGACAATTTTTGCGGAAGCAAAATATCTGCCGGACTTGGTATGTTTGAGGCCCGTTGCGCCCATCCGCCAGGGCTGCCGATGCGCGTGTTTTGCCTGGCTGGCATTAGGCCTCATTCAAAATCACCATTTGATCCATGTCCGTAAGCGTAAAGCATTTGACCAAGATATACGGCGACCAGCGCGCCGTGGACGACATCTCGTTCGAGGTGCGCAAAGGCGAGATCGTCGGCTTTCTCGGGCCCAACGGCGCGGGCAAGTCCACGACCATGAAGATGCTCACCTGCTACTTTCCGCCCAGTGCCGGCAAGGCCGAGGTGTGTGGCTTCGATGTCGAGACCGAGTCGTTGGAAGTGCGGCGCCGCGTGGGGTATCTGCCCGAGCACAACCCCCTGTACAAGGACATGTACGTGCGCGAGTACCTGTTCTTCGTGGCGGGCGTGTATCGGGTGCCCGAGCCGGCGCGCCGCGTCGAGGCGCTCATCGAGATGACCGGCCTGGGGCTGGAGCAGCACAAGAAGATCGGCCAGCTGTCGAAAGGCTATCGCCAGCGCGTGGGGCTGGCCCAGGCCATGATGCACGATCCCGACGTGCTCATCCTCGACGAGCCCACCAGCGGCCTCGACCCCAACCAGCTCGTCGAGATACGCAGGCTCATCAAGGAGCTGGGGCAGGAAAAGACCGTGCTGTTTTCCACGCACATCATGCAGGAGGTGCAGGCCCTGTGCGACCGCGTGCTGATCATCGACCGCGGCCGCATCGTGGCCGACGACACCATCGAAGAGCTGCAGCGCCGCGTGGCAGGGCAGGTCGTCCTGCACGTCGAGGTGCAGGGCGAGGTGGCGCCCGACGACTGGCGACGCATCGCCGGCGTTGCCAGCGTGCGCAGCCTCGGCCAGGGGCGCTTCCAGCTCGTCGCCGACGCGGGGCAGGACGTGCGGCCCGAGGTGTTCCGCTTTGTCGTGGCGCGCGGCCTGGTGCTGGTCGAGCTGCACCGCGAGCACTTCAGCGTGGAAGACGTCTTCCAGCGCCTCACCGGTAAAGGCGCGGAGGCATGAGGCACCTGCTGTGGTTGACTTGCCTGATGCTGCACCTGGCGGCCACGGCGCAGGACAGCGCACGCCTGGACAAGCATTTCCGGTTTGCCGATGGCGTGTATTTCAGTTGGAGTGCCTTTCGGCAAAATGCGCCCGACCTCGCCGCCGATGCCATCCGTTACCGCTTCTTCACCAACCCCAAGACGCGCCGGACGGTGGTGGAAGACCTGCGCACGGCAGACGGGCGGCTGCTGCCGCTGGACACCGTGCGCGTGCTGGTGCGCGAGGGCGTGCCCTACCTGGGTGTCGTGACGACCTGGACGGGCGACAGCGTGCGGGCTTTCGTGCCGCTCAAGGTGCGCGGAAAGATTTGCTACCTCACCTGGACCGATACCGAGGTGCGCCAGGCCGTCATCCGGGCATGGAACCCGAAAACGGGACGACCCTTCCGCACGGGGCGCGTGCCGGTCGAGCACGAGGTGACGCGCCAGAAAATCGTGTTTTTTCCTACCGGCGAAATGGCGGATTTCACGCGGGCCAACCTCCGGCGCTTCGTGGCCGATGATGCCGAGGTGCTGGGCCAGCTCGATGCCCTGCCGCCCGATGCTGACGAACGCGACCTGTACCGGCTGCTGCTGCAGTACGATGCGCGCAACCCCGTCTTTCTGCAGCTGCATTGAGGCCTCATTCCTTCATGCTGCTTCCATACCAAAGGAAGAAAATTCCGCAGGCCAGGTCGATGACCTGCCAGGTGCCCTTGTCGTAGAAGTGGACGGGCACGATCGGGTTGAACAGCAGCGCGATGAGGGCCACGAGCATCGCGGCCACGCCCAGTTGCCTTTGGGCCTGCCAGGCCTGCCATACCAGTACTGCGCCACCCGCAAATACGGCCAGTCGAAGGAAAGAATAGTAGCCAATGGGCAAGCGGGCGATGGCAGCCAGTAGCAGCGCCCCCAGGATCCATGCGATCCAGCGTCGGTCATTTGCGGAAAGCGACATGACTGCGAGTGTTGGGTCAATACACGAGGACCTTACGGGTGTACACCGCATCATCCAGCTGCAGGCGCACAAACCACGTGCCGGATGGCAGCTGCGACGCATCGAAGTAATAGCGCCGGTCGCCGGCTTCGAACGTGCCCTCGTGCAGGGTGTGGGCGACGCGGCCATAGGCATCGACTAGTTCGAGTCGGCCCCTGGCAGGCCGCGTGAGGCGCACGGGCACCACGGTGAGGGCACGGGCGGGGTTGGGCCACACGTCCAGCAAGCCTTCTCCTGCCGCGGGCTGCGAGGTGGCCGTCGTGTTTTCCTGCAGCGCGACGGCAAAGTACGCTTCCGGCGCCGGGATGGGACGCGTGAGCGTCTTGCCGTTGTTGGCGGTGGCTTCGAGGTAGTAGTACAGCGTGTCGCCCGGCGTGGTGGGCAGCACCGAGGCTGTCCATTCGTCGTTGCCCGTGGGCGCCATGCTCGTGTAGTACCAGGCTGCCTGCAACTCGGTCTTGTACCACACGCGCGCCGAGGCGATGCCCGAGCGGTGCTTGATGGTGGCCGTGATGTCCACGGGCTGTCCTTTCCAGGCTTCCCGCACGCGCTCGTGCACGATCCAGAGCGGGTCGTACACGCCCACCTCCTTGACGATGCAGTGGATGGCGCCCCCGGCCTTGATGATTTCGGTGCAGTCGATGCCGTGGATCTCATAGCCCGGCATGGCGCGCTGCCAGGCGTCGAGGGCTTCCTGGTCGAGGGCCGTGCCATAGACGGGCACCAGGATGGTGCCGTTGATGAACATGGCATTGGTGTAGGTGCGGTATTCGGCGCCCCACGAGCAATAGGGCGGGTAGTTGCCGTTGGCGCAGGGCGGTTGCACGATGCGGATCACCTCGAACGGGTTGCCGAAGGCCGTCTGGAAGTGGTCGAGCACGTACTGGATGTTGGCTTCGATCTGGGGGCCGTCGCTCACCCCTTCCGGAAACTGGCCCACCAGCAGGCGTTCCTCGTCCAGCAGCTTCATGTGCATGTCGATGTGGTGGATGCCGTCGTAGGGCAGCGTCTCCATCTTGACGTAGGGCGCGATGCCCATGAAGCGCTGCATGATGCTGTCGACGCCTTCCTCGGTGTGGTTGCTCTGGCCGAACACGTTGAAAGGCCCGTTTTCTTCGAGCACCAGATTCGACGAAAAACCCGTGCCCAGTCCGTCGCTCATGAAGTTGCCGCCGGTATTGACGAGGTCGTAGGGTGCCTCGGCCGTCTCGTACACGGGCACGCCGAAGTAATTGCCCACGTAGTCGGGGATGACGTCGTCCTTGGGGCGCGGGCGGTTGTAGATCCAGTCCACGAGCACGAGCGAGTCCACCTCGTTGGCATAGACGGGGTTGGCGCCGTAGTCGCGGATCCACACCGTGTTGGAGGGCACGTCGAGCAGGGTCACGTTGGTGGTGTCGATGCCGTAGCTCTGCAGGTAGCTGACCACGGAGGGGCAGTTTTCACAAAAAATCACCACCTCGACTTCTTCCTTGGCGTGGCGCACGATCTCGCGCAGCACCGAGGGGTAGCCGCGCCAGGTCAGCGTGATGGCCTGCAGCTCTTCCCATTCTGCCATGGCGCGCACGGGAAAGGGCGGCGGCGTGGTGATGCCGCGCGTGGCGGGTGGCTGGTAGGCGCCCCGATCCAGCATTTCCTGCTCGGCAGTGGTAAGGTGGCGGGGCAGTGAGGGTGGCGCCTGGGCGAAGAGGGTGCCGGCAAAGAAAAAGGCAAGGGCCAGGCACATCAGGTGGCGGAAGGCATACATGAGGATGGCGTTGAAAGGTTTGCTTTCGCAAAATGCGAACGGGCGCAACAAGGGGCCCATGCTCAAAAATAACTCCGCCATCCCGGCAACGGGTGCCGGCCTGCGGGCTTCGTTTGCCGCAAGGCGACAAACGCGGTCATTTGTCGCGCTGGTGAAGGAGGATTTGATGGTTGAGTCCCCTGCAAAAATTGGTTGAGGGTTGAGCGTTGAGGGTTGAGAGTTTGAGTTTGAAGTTTAAAGTTTAGTGTTTGAAGTTGACTATCTTTTTATTACGAATGAAACTCCTCTATCCATCGTCTATCGTCCATCGTCTATCGACTTTTTGCAGTAGACTCATGGTTGAAACTCGCTTCCGCTCGATGTTGATAGCGGCCGCGAAGATCGGGACAAGCTGGTGCGCGAGCCGGTACGGCGAAATGAATTTCGCCCTACACGACCTACTGTTTCACCATGCGCTGGTACCATCTGCCATCGGGATGCACCAATTCGAGCAGATACACGCCTTTCGGCAAATGATCTGTCGGCATTGCCACCTTGTCGCCGGGTCGGAGCTGCACGGCGCTGCCCAGTGGCTGGCCGGTCAGGCTCCACAGCCGCACCTCGATGGGCTGGGCGGCATTTTGCGAAAGCGACACGTAGAAGCGCGCGTCAAAGGGGTTGGGCATGATGCGCACCTCGGCCCTGAAGCGTTCCACCGTCTGCACGGGACCCGCCTCTACGGCGACGGAGTCGATGCCGCTACAGCCCAGCGCGTCGGTGACGGTGACGGTGTAGGTGCCTGGTGGCAGGTCGGTGGCGAGGCTGTCGGCAGCGCCGTGACTCCACGACCACGACCAGGGTGGCGTGCCGTTGAGCGGGGTAGCCCATGCTTGCCCGTCGGTGCAGGTGCTGCAACTGGTGTTTTGGGCGCCCATTTCCAGCTCGAGCGTGTAGCACGCGAATGCCGCGACCGTGACGGAGTCGATGCCGGTGCAGCCATAGGCATCGGTGACAGTGACGGTATAGGTGCCCGGCGGCAGGTCGGTGACGAGGCTGTCGGTAGCGCCATTGCTCCACGACCACGACCAGGGAGGCATGCCGTTGAGTGGGGTGGCCCATGCGCGACCGTCAATGCAACCGTTGCAGGTGGTGCCCTGCGTTCCGACGTGCAGCTCGAGTGCATAGCAAGTGAACGGGGCGACGGTGAGGGTGTCGGACTGCTGGCAGCCCAGGCTGTCGGTCAGCGTGAAGGCATAATCGCCCGGCGCCAGGTGGTCGAGCATGAAGGTGGTATCGCCCGTATTCCATGCGATGGCGTAGGGTGGGGTGCCACCGCTGGCCTCGACGAGGATGGCGCCATCGTGGGCGTCGGGTGCCGTCTCGCCGCTTACGGCCCACCACACCTCGAGTGGGGGCGGCGCATCGATGACGAAAGAGGCCGACAGCATGCAGTTGTTGGCGTCGGTGATGGTCAGCTCGTAGGTGCCGGCGCACAGCGCGTCGAGGGTGGCCAGCGTGTCGCCATGGGCCCATGTATAGGTGTACGGCGGGGTGCCCTGGTGTGCCTCCAATATCTCGATAAAGCCGTTGCAGCTGTCGGCGCAGGTGGCATTTCCCGAAAGGGCCTCCATCCAGAGGCTGTCGCACAGGAAAGGCTCGATGTACACCGAGTCGATGGCCATGCAACCCACAGCGTCGGTGACGGTGACGCCATAGGCCGTCCCCCCCTGCAGGCCGAAGATGGTATCCTGGTTCATGGTGCCGTTGCTCCACATGATGTTGTAGGGCGGGTTGCCTCCGCCGGGCACCACCCAGGCCGTGCCATCCGACAGGTTGTATCCCGTCTCATCCGTATGTCCGACCTGCACGATGAGCGGCACGGGGTCGCTCAGCAGTACCGAGTCCGCGTCCGAGCAGTTTTTGCTGTCGGTCACGGTCACGGCATACATCCCTTCGCACAGACCGGTCACCTGTGCAGTTTGTGCGCCTGTGGACCACTGGTAGGTAAAGGGGGCCACGCCGTTGGTCATGGCCACCACCGTGACCACGCCATTGCAAGAGTCGGCACACAACGGATCGATGGCGTTGAGCTGGACATCCACGTCCGGGCAATCGAACTCTACGACGAACACGTTTTGGGTGGCCGTGCAGCCATGGGCATCGGTGACCTGGACGAGGTAGATGCCGGGTGGCAGCGAGTCGACGACGAAGGTGGTGTCGCCCGTGCTCCATACGACCGAATAGGGGGGCGTGCCGCCGGAGGGGCTGACCGAGGCGGTGCCATCGTTGGCGTCGTTGGCCGTTTCAGGCGTGGCGGTAGCGTGGGGTATGAGCGGCGCGGGCTCGACGAGCGTGAGGGTGTCGCTGACGGAGCAGTTGAGGGCGTCGGTGACGGTGATGCTCCAAGTCCCCTCGCACAGATTGGCAAGCGAGGAGGCCGAGCTGCCATTGCTCCAGGCGTAGGTGAAGGGGGCCGTGCCATTGGTCAGGCCGACTACGGCGATGGCGCCGTTACAGTCGTTGTGGCAGCCGATGGAGTCGATCTCGAATTGGATGGCGAGGGGCGGGCAGATGAAGGCCGGCACCGCTGCACTGTCGATGGCGGTGCAGCCCGCGCCATCCGTGACGGTGACGGCATACCAGCCGGGTGCCAGATTGGTCAGATGGGCCGTGGTGTCGCCCGTTTGCCAAAGCACCTGGAAGGGGGGCATCCCACTCAGCACCTGCACGGTGAGCGCGCCGTCATGGCCGCCGTTGCTCATTTCCGGCGTCACGTCGAAGGCCAGGGCTATGGGGGCGGGCTCCTCGAGGGTGAAGGACGCCACCGCCGTGCAGTTGAAGGCGTCGGTGACCGTGACCGAATAGGTGCCGCCACACAGGCTGTCGGTCATGGCCGTGGTGTCGCCATGGCTCCACGCGAAGCTCAAGGGGGCGGCAGCGTTGAGGACGGAATCGATGCGGATCCAGCCATCACAGCTGGCGTGGCAGGCGGGCTCGGCGGTGGTGGCTGCGATCTCGAGGGCGGGGCAGCCAAATTCTTCTACCACCACCTCGGCAGCATCGGTGCAGCCATGCAGGTCGGTGACGGTGACCGTGTAGATGCCCGGCGGCACGGGACCGATCTGGGCGGTGGTGTCGCCGGTGCTCCAGACGAAGGCGTAGGGGGGCGTACCTCCCGTGGCCGTGGCCGTGGCCGTGCCATCGTTGGCGCCGTGGCCCGTTTCGGGTGTGCTGCTGACGGTCACCTCCAGGGGCGGGGGCGCCATCAGCTCGATGGTGTCCACCACGCTGCAATTCAGCGTGTCGGTGACCGTGAGGGCATAGGTGCCGGCGCAAAGACCGGTTACTGCGGCCTGGGTGGCGCCATTGGACCATTGGTAGCTGAAGGGCGGCGTGCCCTGGCCCACCTCGAGCACGGCGATGGTTCCGTCGCAGGCATCATGGCACGAGGGCGGCGTTTGCGCAAGCGAAAGCTGTAGCTGGGGGCAAACGAAGGGCAGCACCTCCACCGAGTCGCTGAGCATGCAGCCCTGGGCATCGGTGACGGTGACTGCGTACCATCCGGGCGCCAGACCCGTGATGTGGGCCGTGCTGTCGCCGGTGCTCCATGAGTAGCTGTAGGAGGGGGTGCCGCCATTTGCGGAAGCGGTGGCCGTGCCGTCGTGGAAGCCCAGGCCCGTTTCGGCAGTGGCCACCAGCGCCAAGGTAAGGGGGCTGGGCTCGCCGATGAGGAAGGTGTCGGCCACCGAGCAGTTGAGCGAGTCGGTGATCCAGACCACCACTTCGCCGGCACACAGGCTGTCGGCCAGGGGCCCTGTGTCGCCATTGCTCCACTGGTAGGCGAAGGGTGCAAAGCCGCCACTGACACCCGTGATGGTGGCCGAGCCCGTGCACGTGCCGAAGCAGAGGGCGTCCTCGATCTGTGCCGTGACGCTCAGATCGTTGCAGTTGAAGGGCAATACCTGCGCCGAATCGACGGTGGTGCAGCCCACCTGGTCGGTGACGGTTACGCCATAGATGCCCGGGGCCAGGCTGTCGATCACGGCGGTGGTGTCGCCCGTAGACCACGAGTAGTGGTACGGCGGCACGCCACCAGAGGGGAGCGCCTCGATCCGGCCGTTGTGGGCCTGGTTGGCACTCTCGTGCATCACCTGGAACTGCAGGGAGATGCCGAGCGTGTCGAAGATGGCGACGGTGTCCGTCCACGAACAATTGAGGGTGTCGGTGATGGTGACGGCCCAGATGCCGGCACAGAGGCTGTCCGCCAGCGCGGTGGTGTCGCCATTGCTCCACGAGAAGACGAAGGGGGCAGCGCCGGCAGCCACACTGTCCACGCGTGCCCAGCCATTGCACAGGCCGGGGCAGGTGGCGTCGCTGCGGGTGAGGAAGAACTGTTGTGGGGGGCACGCGAAAGTATCGACCAGCACGGAGTCGGTGGCAAAACAGCCCACCGAGTCGGTGACGGTTACGTGATACCATCCCGGCGCCAGACTGTCGATGACGGCCGTGGTGTCGCCGGTCTGCCAGAGGATCTGGTAGGGTGGCAGGCCGCCCGTTACGGAAACCGAAGCGGTGCCATCGTGGAACTGGTAACCGGATTCGGGAGTGGCGCTCAGCATGAGCTGGATTTGCACGGTGTCCATCAGGACGAACGAGTCCACCACGCTGCAATTGGCCGCGTCGGTGATGGTGACGACGTAGGTGCCCGAGCACAGTCCCGTCTGGGTGCTGCCCTGCAGGCCCTGGGTCCAGTTGTAGGAAAGCGGCGGCTGGGCATTTTGCACTTCGATGATCTGGATCGTGCCCGTGCAGCTGTCCGTGCAGAACGGATGCTGGAACGAATCGACGGGCACGAGCACGGGGCACACGAACGAATCCACGATGCCCGAAGCGCTCACCATGCAGCCGAGCGAATCGGTGACGGTCACCGTGTAGGTGCCCGGTGCCAGGCCGGTCAGTGTGGTATCCGTCTGGCCGGTGTTCCACAGATACGCATAGGGTGGGGCGCCGCCATTCACCAGTGCCGTGGCCGTGCCATCGTTGGCGTCGTTGGCTGTTTCATCAGTCGTGATCACGGTGACGGTGGGCCCTGGTTGGACATATACGGTGGTGGTGGCCACGTCGCTGCAGCCGTTGTAGTCGAATACGGAGACTTGGTAGGTGGTGGTTGCAGGTGGGCTGGCCCAGGGGGTGGCGATATAGGGGTTGCTCAGGCCGGTGGCTGGCGACCAGCGATACTGCACCCCGCCCGTAGCCCATAGCTGCACCGAATCGGATCCGCAGATCGTCTGGTCCGGAATGGCCTCGGCCTGTACGCCCACCGTGGTGAAAGACTCTTGTATGCACCCGCTGGCAGTACCATTGGCGTTGTAGGGGGTGATGGTGACGTAAATCTGGGTCAGGCAGGGCAACAGTCCCGGCGGGTCGAAGGAGGTGTTGCTGCCCACGTTCAGGTTGTTGGCAATATCGGTACAGGAGGGGCAGGTACCCATGGTGAGCAGGTAGCCGTCGGCATTGCCCACGGGGTTCCAACTGATGACGACGTTGCGCGGCACGCCGGTGGCGCCGTTGACGGGATAGGAGAGAAATGTGCAGCCGGGAGGCGGATCCTGCGTGGTCCACTGGGCGATGAAATTGGCCAGGACGCCGCCGGCATAGGCAAATTCGCCGCCGGCATACAGCGTGTTGGAGCCATTGTGAAAAAGGGTATACACCCAATCGTCGACGCCGCCGCCCAGTGCCGCCCAGCTGGAGCCATCCCACGAGGCGATGTGGTTGACCGTGGCGCCCCCTGCCTGCAGGAAGAGGCCGGCGGCATAGATCGTGCCGGCAGGACTGCTCTCGATGTCCATGCACCAGAATGACAAGCCGCTGCCGAGGGGGCTCCAGTTGCCGCCGTTCCACTGGGCAATCCTGTTGGCGCTCTGGTTGCCTGCCTGGGTAAACTCGCCGCCCACGTACAGCATGCCCGTATTGGTGACGTGTATGGCGTAGCAGTTGGAATTCAGGCCCGAGCCCAATGGGAAAAACGTGGATCCGTTCCATTTGGCGATGTGTGCCGCGCCGATGCTGCCGGCCTGGGTGAAGGAACCGCCTACATACACATTGCCCGCATCGTCGGCAGCGAGGGCATAGGCCTCGCCATTCAGGCCGTTGCCCAGAGCCGACCACGTGCTGCCATTCCATCGGGCGATGTAATTGGCAGTGATGCCACCGGCCTGCGTGAAGGCGCCCGTCACATAGATGTCGCCATTGCTGGCCACCGCGATGTCGTAGGCGGGGCCGTTGAGGCCGCCCCCCACCGCCGACCACGAGCTGCCGTTCCATCGGGCGATGTGGCTGGCACTTTGCCCGCCGGCCATGGTGAAGTCACCCACGGCATACAGGTCACCATTCGGTGCGAGGGCAAGGCCCCACACGTCATCGTTCATGCCCGAGCCCAGCGCAATCCAGGTAGCGCCATTCCATTTGGCCACGTGATTGACCGTCTGGCCGCCGGCAGTGGTGAAACTTCCGCCGGCATACACATTGCCATTGCCGTCTTCGATCAACACCAGACAAGGGCCGTTCAGACCGGGGCCGAGGGGCGTCCATTCGAGGGGGACGGGGGCACTCGTTGCAGCATCCACATACAGGCCGGCCCGCTCGTGCAGCAAGGCCTCGAGCGGATGCCCGGCAAATGAAGACAGCCCATGGAGGAGGAGCACCAGCACCCCGACCCATTTCTGCCAGAGGGGCCCCTGCTCGGCCGCAGTTTTCTGAAAAGATGTGTTTGTGTGTTTGTTCATTCCGTGGGTGCATTATTCGGCTATTCCGCTTCGTGAGCGGAATGGAGGTATTTCCAAATAGGGGAGATGGGTGCTGAAATACCGGGGTAGGGGTACAAAAGTAGACGTAATTTTGGGGAAAAGTAAATGCAAACTGCTCATTTGTATATTATTACGATTTGTTATTTGTTTGTGTTTCGAGCTGAATCGTATATTTCCCCTTTCGATTTGCCCCGGTTAAACGCTTTTTCTGGATGAACTGCAAAATGCCTACCCTTTGCCTCGGGCTGATGCTGAGCGTTTGCTCCATTGGCCTGACGCAAGTGCCTGCTCCCGAGCTCCTTTGCAACTGGCAGGATCCCGACCTGACACCCACTTCCTGGCTCAACAGCCGCTACAACGAAGTGTGGGGGGTTACGATAGCCGGCCGCGAATATGCGGTGATTGGTTCTACCATGGGCATCCATTTCATCGATGTGACCGAGGCGCCCGATTGCGTGCCCCTCCCCGAGGCATGGGTGGCTGGCGCCGCACAGGGGAGCAACCTCATCCATCGCGATTTCAAGCATTACCAGCACTACCTCTACGCCGTGGCCGACGAAGGCGCCAGCACGCTGCAGATCGTCGATCTGAGTGGCCTGCCCCAGGCCACCGAGGTCGTGTACGATGACGACGAATTCGTCCGCACGGCGCACAACCTGTTCATCGACACGGTCACGGCCAAACTCTACCTCTGTGGCGGCAACTCGCCCACGGGTGGCTTCGCCATCCGCATCCTGTCGTTGGCCGATCCCGAGGATCCGGTCATGATCGGCTCGTTCCCCAACTCGAATTTCTACCTGCCCTATGTGCACGACCTGTACGTGCGCCACGACACGGCCTACCTCAACTGCGGCAACAGCGGATTCTATGTGGTCGATTTCACCGATCCCGTCGAGCCCGTCCTGCTGGGCACCATGACCGATTATCCCGGCGCCGGCTACAACCACTCGGGCTGGCTGTCCGACGATGGCCACTACTACTTCCTCTGCGACGAGACGCATGGCTCGCCCGTCAAGGTGGTGGACGTGAGCGACTTCAGCGACATGCACGTCGTGGCCACGATGGCAGCCGGCACTGCCGATTCGCGCATCGCGCACAACGCCCTGTTGCGCGACGACGTGCTCTACGTGTCGTATTACTACGACGGGTTTCAGGCATGGGACGTCAGCGATCCGCTGCACCCCTTGCACATCGCCGCCTACGACACCTATCCGGGCCCCGATGGCTATTCGTACAAGGGGGCATGGGGCGTGTTTCCCCTGCCTTCCGGCAAAGCCCTCCTTTCCGACATGCAATCGGGCCTTTACGTGTTCGGGCCGGTGCAAAGACCCGACTATTCCATCGAAGGGCCTGCCGCCGGCTGGACGGCCTGTGCGGGGCAGGAAGCCATGCTCCCCCTCGTTTTGGGTTCGGCATGGGAGTGGGCTGCGCTCGAAGTCACGGTCGATGGCCTTCCGGCAAACGGCATACAGACCGACAGCCTGGCCCACACCGTGACCATACAGCTCGTACCTGCCGACGAAGGACCATGGCCGCTCACGGTGCAGCTTTGGGATGGCACGCACCAGGCCACCTGGTCGGGCCTGTTGAACGTACAGTTGGAACCGGAGGCACCGGCGATCGTCGCTCCTGCAGCGCCTGTGGTGGCGAGCACCTCGGTGACTTTCGAATGGTCCTATGTCCCTGCCGATTCTTTTACCGTGCTCGTTTTCGCCGACACAGCGGACGTGGCCGGAAGCACGATCCTCACTCAGACGGTGTCGGGCGTCACCCAGCTCGAGCTCGACCTGTCGGCAGTCCTGACCGAAGGCCAGCAGGTGTGGTGGATGGTGGTGGCCCATACGGCATGCGGCACGGCAGCCAGTGAGCTGCGCCCGCTCGTCCTCGATACGCAGACCGGCTGGCACGACCCCGCCGCCATGCCCCTGTTGTCGGTGTTTCCCAATCCGGCCCATACCTGGCTGGAGGTGCGCAGTGGCGGGGCGCCTCTGACCGCCCTCGAGCTGTACGGCATTGCGGGGCAGGTGCTCGTCGAAGACCGCCTGCTGCCGGCCATCGAGTGGCGGCTCGACCTGTCGGCGCTGCCGCGGGGCGTTTATTTGCTGAA
>CAYNYN010000021.1:19152-20559 GCA_964401445.1 uncultured Saprospiraceae bacterium
CCATCGAGTGGCGGCTCGACCTGTCGGCGCTGCCGCGGGGCGTTTATTTGCTGAAAGCCACGGATGCCGGCGGCCGGACGGCCTGGCGCAAGGTGGTCGTCGCGCATTGATGCCGGTGCGCCTTTCGGCAAAAAGTTGGTACATTGATCCGCCTTCGGGCCAACCCCGCCAAACCATCCCTTGCTCACCGACAAGTCCGGACAGGCCGACGCAGCCCTGCTGAAGGGGGCTGGCGGCCATTGGTTACAACTTAAAAAGGTGAGAAGGATGCATGCACGAGATCCCCTTGCCGACGTGCTGGCAGCAGGCCGCCGGCTCGTCTCGCTCGACGCCTTTCGCGGCTTTACCATCATCGGCATGGTCATCGTCAACGACCCGGCCAACTGGTCGCACGTCTATGCGCCGCTGCTCCACTCCGAGTGGCACGGCATCACGCCTACAGACCTGGTTTTCCCGTTCTTCCTCTTCATCGTGGGGGTGTCCATCGCGCTGGCCTTCACGCGCCGGCTGCGGCAGGGAGCCACACCGGCCCAGTTCACAGGCAAGATCATCCGGCGCACGCTGATCCTCTTTTTACTCGGCGTGTTCCTGTGGCTGTGGCCCGAGTTCGACTTCGCCCATATCCGCTGGGCTGGGGTGCTGCAGCGCATCGCCATCGTGTATGGCGTGTGTGCGTTTCTGTTTTTGTACACGAGCTGGCGCACGCAGGCCTGGCTGGGCGCGGGCATCCTCGTGGCCTATTGGCTGGCCATGTGTTTCATCCCGACGCCGGGGTATGGCGAGCCCCTGCTGGAGCCCGGCAAGAACCTGGCTGCCTGGGTGGACAGCCTGCTGCTGCCGGGCGTGATGTGGCAGAAGACCTGGGATCCGGAAGGCATCCTCAGCACGTTGCCCGCCATCGTCACCGGCATCACGGGCATGCTGGCCGGGCGGCTGCTGCTCTCGCCCGCCGACACCTGGCGCCGCATCAGCTGGCTGATGCTGGCCGGTTATTTCAGCTACGTCATCGGGTCGGCATGGGACTGGTTTTTCCCGATCAACAAAAACCTGTGGACCAGCTCGTACGTGATGTACACCTCGGGGCTGGCTGCCATGACCTTCGGCGCCACCATCTGGCTGGTCGACGTGAAGGGCATCAAGTCGTGGACGTGGCCGGGCGTGGTCTTCGGCGCCAATGCCATCACGGCCTACGTGCTGCACTCCATGCTGAATTTCCCGTTCCGCCACCCCTTTTTCGAAACCGAAAACGGGCCGGCATCCATCGTTTCGCTGTTTTTCGACACGCTCACCGGCTGGGGACTCGAGCCGCGCTTCGTCTCGCTACTGTGGGCACTGCTCTACACGGGCATCGTGTTCGTGCCGGTGTACTGGCTGTACCGCAAGCGGATTTTCATCAAGATTTGAGGG
>CAYNYN010000022.1:0-3184 GCA_964401445.1 uncultured Saprospiraceae bacterium
CCGCGCAGCGGCTATCAACATCGAGCGCAGCGAGTCTCAACCGGCGATTCCTCGATTCCTCAAATCCTCTTCATACGATATTCATCAATATTCACCGGCGCTATAGCAGGCCATACCTGTCTCAGATCCGGTCGAACAGCGAGCGCGCGGCGGGATCGAGCAGGCCGGTGTTCATCACGTCATTTTTGATGCCCAGTATTTCGGCGATGGTCGGCACCACGTCGGTGGCGTCGCCCAGGGGCGCGTCTTCGGTGCCGAGCACCAGTCCCTGGTCGATGCCCGGCCCGGCCATGATGGTGAAGATGCGGCGCGAGTTGAGGTCGCTGTCGTGGTCGTAGGCGCGCCAGTCGTTCTCGTCGAGGATGCCGTTGGGCGTGAGGTTGCGGCCGTGCTCGGGCATGGCGATGAGCACGGTGTTGCCTGCCATTTCGGGTATCTGCGTCTGGATGAAGTGCCACAGGAAGCCCACGGCGTGGTCGGCGCGGTGCAGGGCCTGCAGGTAGGAGGTGAAGCTGGTGTGGCAGCTGTCCACGGCACTCATGTTGATGACGGTGAGTTTGGGCTTGAACCAGCGCAGCACCTCGGTGGCATAGCCCATCGTGGCCAGGTCGGCGTTGTCGGTGACGGGCGGAAAGGCGATCTGGCCGGTGTGCTTGCGCTCGAATACGCTCTGGATGAAGCGCTTGATCTCTTCTTTTTCTTCGGTCGTATTGCCCAGGTTGGGAATCTCGCCGCCGTTTTGCAGGAAGCTCTGGTTGAGGAAGTAGCGCATCTGCTCGATCTCGGGCAGCTCTTCCTCGGGGTGATAGACCTTGAAGCCGTGCAGGTGCGACTCGCCCTGCTGACCGAAGGTGACGGTGGGCGCGAAGAAGTTGGCGCCGTAGGGGCGGCCGAAGCCCGGGAAGTCGGAATGGTTGAGCAGGGGCGTCGAGTTGTTGATGCCATTGCCGATGAACCACACCTTGGTGGCGGGGCAGCCCGTGAAGCGCCGCACGTATTCGAAGATGGTGGGGTGCAGGGGGCGCTGGCGCAGGCCCTGCGTGGTGCCGTAGTAGCCCGACACGGCCGTGCTGAGGCCCACGTAGTGGCCGGTGCCCGCCTTGGAGAAGCGCACCTCCCGGAACAGGGTGCCCTGCTGCTGCAGGGGCGTCTGCAGCACGGGCGCGATGGGCTGGCCGCCCGGCTGGCCGTCGTCGCTCACGGTGCCGTACACGATCTTCTGGTGGGGCGGCTCGCCCGGCAGCAGGTTGTACAGGATGTTGCCTTCGATGTCCACGCCCTGGCTGTCGGCCAGGTAGCGTTGGTACATGGCCTCCTGCTGACGCACGCCCCCCGCGAACAGGATGAACACCACGTGCTCGGCCATCGGCGGGTTGGTGGTGGCAAAGAGGCGCCCCGAGGGCAGGATGTAGGGCGCGGCGATGGCGCCGGCAGCAGTGAGCGCAGTCTTTTTGATGAAGGTGCGGCGATCCATGGGTCGTGTTTTGCGAAAGCGGGAAAAAGAGTCTGTCGTAAAAGCTGGGGGATGAGCGGAATGGTGGTGTTTGAGTTTAATGTTTAAAGTTTAAAGTTTAATGTTTAAAGTTTATCTGCCTGTTCTTCAGTGTGTTGTCATCTTGCTTCAAATTTTCCTGGACGTCATCCATCGTCCATTGTCCATTGTCTATCGTCCATCGTCTACACTCGGAAAAGAATCAGTAGTGGTAGTACTCGTTGGAGGTGGCGAAGGAGAAGTACACCTGTTCGGGCGTCACGTCGGGGTGCGTCGTGAGGTAGTTGCGCCACCACAGCTTCTCGGCCTCGGTGGGGATGCGCACGTAGAAGCGGCGGTACGTCTGCTCGATGAAGTAGTCGAGATCGGCGCGCATTTCCTGCATGGTGGGCAGCTTCACGTCGGGGTCCTTCATCATTTTGGCGATGACGGCTTCGTAGGCCACCTGCTTGTCGCCGATGGAAGTGATCAGCTCGCTCAGCTCGACGAGCTGGTCGGGGGGCAGGGCCGACTGGTGGAGGTTGGCCCAGGCGATGTTGAGAAACTGCTCGGGGCTCTTTTGCTTCGTCTTGGTGGCGTTTTGTGGCAGCACGACTACCTCTTCCACCTCGTGGATGTAGGTGCGTTCCTTGCAGCTGCCCAGCCACAGGGCGCCGAGCACGAGTCCGGGCAGCAGCAGGCGTGTACAGATGGCGGCGTATTTCATCGGTTGCGCTTTTTCAAAAATTTTCGAGGCATCCGGATCGGTACGTACGCTCAGAAGCCGGCGTACTCGTCGGTCACCAGCACGGCCTGTTGGATCTTGCGTATGTCGCGGTGCTGGTAGAAGTCGGGCAGCAGCCGGATGGTTTCTTCGGTGGTGGGGCGGCGCGCCAGCAGCTGCTCGTACACCCAGATGATCATGCCCTCGAACATCTCGTAGGAGTGGGTGAGGATCTGCACGTAGTCGTCTTTGCTGGAGCCCTCCTCGCCGAAGAGGGTGCGCGTGTAGCCGTGTTCCACCATGTCGAAGCCCGCCTGAAACTCGGCATGGGTGGGGTAGCGCCACAGCAGGTTGTCGAAGGTGGCGTTGACGAAGTTGAAGGTGTTCATGTTGATCTGGTCGTACACGCGGTTGTACACCATGCGGGCGAACAGCTCGTGGGCCTGGATCTGGCCCAGCTCCAGCGCGCGGCGGCTGGCCAGCACGTCGAGCAGGCGCACCGAGTCGTCGGGCGTGGCGTTGTTGAGGAACTGCCGGATCTCGGCGTCGGAAGCGCCCTCGAGGCAGCGCACCTTGGCCAGGTTGTAGAAATGCTGCGACCAGGCACGCCGGTAGCTGCTGTCGCCCTCAACCCAGCTGGTGTCGGACTGCAGCTTGACGACCAGTGCCAGACGGGCTGCCTGCGACAGCTCGGCGGCGCGCAATGCGGCCACCTCGCGCGCCAGCTCATCGTCGAGTGGCTCGCGCCCCAGCAGGTCGATGAACAGGCGGTTGACGTAGTGCTCGATCTTGATGGCAGGCACGTTGTTGACGACGGGCGGCTCATTGTCGGGGATGACGATGAGCTCCTTCCTGCAGCCCGTCCACAGGGCTGCAGCGCACAAGAGCAGCAATACGATCGGTCTGGCTGGCATCACGAATACCAAGGTACGCATTTCGCGAGGGCTTGTACAAGGGGCAAGGGCAGGAAAGGAAGGATTTGACGGTTG
>CAYNYN010000022.1:3284-9603 GCA_964401445.1 uncultured Saprospiraceae bacterium
TTTCGCGAGGGCTTGTACAAGGGGCAAGGGCAGGAAAGGAAGGATTTGACGGTTGAGATCCCGATTTCATCGGGACAGGCTCCCCGATTTCATCGGGGTGGGTGCGATGTTGAGATGATCCCTTTGCAAAATCCTGAAAACCCGGCCAGGTGCGCCATGTGATGGCCGCAACCCCGAGTGCATCGGGTACAGCTTGTGCCGACGAGCATTTTCCATCGCCTGTCGTCCATCGTCCGGGTGACGGGGCGCGCCTCACCATCGTCCCTGCCGGCGCCAGTAGATGAGCAGCAGCAGGCCGAAGAGCGCCCCGCCCAGGTGGGCGAAGTGGGCGATGTTGTCCCACGAGAAGTGGTTGACGCCGAGGAACAGCTCGACCATCATCAGCAGGGGGATGAAATACTTGGCCTTGATGGGTATGGGCAGGAAGATGAGCATGAGCTCGGCTTCGGGGAAGAGGATGCCGAAGGCGATGAGCAGGCCGAAGATGGCGCCCGAGGCCCCCACCACGGCCGAGTTGTTCATCTCCACCTCGTACACCTGTTGCATCACCTGCTGTGCCTGCGCGATGGCGTCGGGCAGGCCGTCCTCGACGCCGGTGGCCAGGCTGTACATCACTTCGCGCAGTTGCGGCTTGTACATGTCGAGGTCGATGGCCTCGAAGAAGTCGTTGAAGTAGCCCAGGGCGGGCGTTTGCCGGAAGGCATCCATGGCCTGGGCCAGCTCGTGGAAGTGGAGCCACTGCACGAAGGTGTGCAGCACGGCGGCGCCCAGCGCACTGAAAAAGTAGTAGAAGACGAAGCGGCGCGTGCCCCACAGCCGCTCCAGCACCGCGCCAAACATGACCAGGGCGAACATGTTGAAGAACAGGTGCGGCAGGTTGGCGTGCATGAAGAAGTGCGTCAGTATCTGCCAGGGCCGGAAGTTGTCGGACTCGAAGTAGTAGAGGGCCAGCGCATTGGCGTCCACGACGTTGGCCAGCAGGAAGACGGCCACGTTGATGATCAGCAGCACCTTGACGGCGGGAGTGAGTTGCATGTGACTGGTCGGTAGTTGGTTAGACAAAAAGAGGGTGTGGCCTCAGCTCGTGAAGCGGCGTTCCAGCTCGTCGAACTCGAAGGTGAGGAAGCAGCGGCGCCCCGAGGGGCTCTTGTACGGCATCGAGCAGGCGAAGAGCTGGTCGATGAGCTGCTGCATCTCCTCTTCCGACAGGTTGCGGCCGGCCGGCAGGGCGGTGCTGCGCGCCAGGGCGCGTGCCAGGCGCTCGTGCAGCTGCACCTCGAGCTCCTGGTGCTGCCGGTACTGCTCGAGCAGGCCGTCGAGCAGGGCGGCCACGTCGCGTCCTGCCGGATGGTCGGTGAGCTCGGCGGGCAGGCCGTGCACGATGAAGGTGTCTTTGCCGAAAGGCGCCAGGTCGAAGCCGGCCTGCTGCAGATGGGGCAGCAGCTCCTGCACCAGCGCCGCATCGGCGGGCGAGGTATGCCAGGTGACGGGGAAGAGGAGGCGCTGGGTGGCCGTCTGTTGCTGGCCCAGGCGCTGCAGGTAATGCTCGTAGCGCACCCTTTCGGAGGCGGCCTGCTGGTCGATGAGCATGAAGCCCGACTTGATGGGCGTCACGATGTAGCGGCCGTGCATCTGCCACACGCGCTGCTCGTGCGCCAGTGGCATGGCAGCCCCTTCTTCCGCCGGTGCTGCCTGGGCGGGCGGCGCGCCGCTCCCTTCGCTGGGCGGCGGCTCCGTGTTGGCGGCGCTGGGCAGCACGATGCTCTCGGGCGTCGCGCTGCGCTGGCCCCCCTCGTCGAACTCGTCGAGCCCTTCGAACAGCTTCTCCCAGTGGCGCAGGTTGACCTGCTGCAGGGCCGAGCCGGTGCGCGGCGCCGCCTCGCCGCCGCTCTGGCGCACGGTGCGGGGCGCGGGCTCGGCCGGTGGCGGCGTGGTGGGCCGACCGAAGTTCTTGTGTGCGGCCAGGCTGGCCTCCTGCTCGAAGTCGAGCGTGGGCGTGATGCTGTGCTGGCCCAGCGCATGGCGCACGGCCACGCGCAGGTAGTTGTACACCAGCCTTTCGTCTTCGAACTTGATCTCCTGCTTGGTGGGGTGCACGTTCACGTCGATGCGGGCGGGGTCCATCTCGAGGAAGATGACGTACAGCGGCCACGACTCTTCGGGGATGAGGTCCTGGTAGGCGCTCATCACGGCGTGGTGCAGGTAGGGGCTCTTGATGAAGCGGCCGTTGACGAAGAAAAACTGCTCGCCGCGCGTCTTGCGCGCATATTCGGGCTTGCCCACGAAGCCACTGATGCGCAGCACCTCCGTCTCTTCGCCCACGGGCACCAGGCGCTCGTTGTAGTTTTTGCCCATGAGGTGCACGATGCGCTGGCGCAGGTTGCCTTTCGGCAAATGGAAGAGCTCCTGCCCGTTGTGGGTGAGCGAGAAGAACAGCTCGGGATGGGCCAGCGCCACCCGCTGAAACTCGTCGATGATGTGCCGCATCTCCACGGCATTGCTCTTCAGGAACTTGCGGCGGGCCGGCACGTTGAAGAACAGGTTCTTTACGGCCATGCTCGTGCCGGCAGGGCACACACACGGCTCCTGCACCTTCACCTCCGAGCCTTCGATGACGATGCGCGTGCCCGTCTCGGCATCGTGCAGGCGCGTGCGCAGCTCGACATGGGCGATGGCCGCGATGGAGGCCAGCGCCTCGCCGCGAAAGCCCATCGTGCGGATGTGGAACAGGTCGTCGGCCGAGCGGATCTTGGAGGTGGCGTGCCGCTCGAAGCACAGGCGCGCGTCGGTCTCCGACATGCCGCAGCCGTCGTCCACCACCTGGATGAGTTGCTTGCCTGCCTCCTTGACGATGAGCTGGATGTGGGTGGCCCCGGCATCGATGGCGTTTTCGAGCAACTCCTTGACCACCGACGCCGGCCGTTGAATCACTTCCCCCGCTGCAATCTGGTTGGCAATGGCATCGGGCAAGAGCTGGATGAGATCAGCCATCAGGCTTTGTGGTTTTGTTGAAAAGGGGGCGGCCCGTCAGAGGAGCCCTTCGAGTCGAGGCAAATATACGGTCAGCAGCACATAGGTCAGCAGCACCAGCACCACCACGATGGCCAGCAGCAAGAGGTTGGAGCGCAGCACGGCGTCCGACTTCATCTTGCGGTAGCGCGGGTTGTAGGAGCTGCCCTTGCGCAGCCCGTCCTTGATGCGTTCCTTGAGGGCCGTCTCGCCCCCCTGCTTGCGCGCCTCGGCCCGGCGGATGCGCTCTTCCAGCTCTTCCTTCTCGGGGTCGTAGAAGCGCGGCACGTATTCGAACGACTTGGGCTTGGGAGTTTTGAAAAAGCGACTCATATCTGAAAATTTGGTCTGGCAATCATTGGGTTGGCGTGACGCGTAACATCGTGACGTCGTGACAACGTGACAACGTTGACTTCTTTTTATAGTCGTCCATCGTCGCGAGCAGTCTGTTCCGATTTATCCGAAAAGCGAGCTACAAACCGCAGCTTTCAGGCGCAGTGCCTCACGCAACGAGGCGACGACGCAACGTCTCTTGTCCTCTCAACATCGCCGCGCAGCGGCTATCAACATCGAGCAGAGCGATGTCTCCACCTCAATTATAACGTAGGCAACACCTCGTGGTTGCCTATCCTGCGGCTTTCGCCAAAAAATGAAAACCCCTCAAAACCACTCGGGCACCAGCTGCCCCTGCATGACGAGGGTACGCCCCAGCAGTACGATGCCAAAGATGACGAGCAGGCCGCCGATGGTGCGGCGCATGCCCAGGATGATGCGGGGGCGCAGCCAGCGCCGCACCAGCTTGGCCAGGCCGGCCTTGGCCGCGTCGGTGAGGACGAGCGTGCCGAGGATGCCGCCGTAGAAGGCCAGCGCCGACGCGCCGCTCCAGCCCTGGCGCAGCACGAAGGTGGTGGGCACGCCCAGCCAGAAAAATAGCGAAAAGGGGTTGAGCGAGTTGATGAAGAAGCCCTGCGACCACAGCGTGACGGCCGAGCTGTGGCGGAGCGCCTTGCGGTGGCGCAGGCGATGCAGGTCGGGTTTGCTGAAAAGCAAAAAACTGCCGAACGCCATGAGCAGCACCCCGCCGGCGATGCCTACCACCACGGGAAAGGGCGCCCAGCGCATCAGGGCCTCCATCTGGCGCAGCCCGAACCACGACAGCGTGGCGTACAGCAGGTCGCTGCTCCAGATGCCTGCCCCCACCATCAGGCCGGCGCGGAAGCCCTGCTCCACGCTCGTCTGGATGAGGGTGAAAACCAGCGGGCCGACCAGCATGGCCAGCGTCAGTCCGATCAGTATGCCTTGCAGTAGTGGGCTCATGGCGCGTCAGCTTCCGAGGATGGTGGCGACCAGCTTGCGGCTGCCGCCCCGATTGCGAAACTCACACAGGTAAATGCCCTGCCACGTGCCCAGGTTGAGACGCCCCGCCGTGATGGGGACGGTCACCGCGCTGCCGGCCAGCACCGCCTTGACGTGGGCCGGCATGTCGTCGGGTCCTTCGAGCGTATGGGTGAGGAAGGGCAGGTTTTCGGGCACCAGCCGGTTGAAGATGGCCTCGAAGTCGGTGCGCACCGACGGGTCGGCATTCTCGTTGATGGCCAGCGCTGCCGACGTGTGCTGGATGAACAGGTGCAGCAGCCCCGTCTCGGGCAGCGGCGGCAGGTGGCGCTCCACCTCGGCAGTGATGAGGTGGAAGCCGCGCGGGTAAGGGCGCAGCGCAAAGGACACTTGCTGGATCATGGCTCGGGCGTTTTGCGTGCGCAAAGATACGACGCGCCAGCCCCCTACACGACGGGCGTCCAGTCGTAGGGCTGCCAGCGCAGGCGGTAGCGCGTCAGCTCGGGCATGTCCAGCACGCGTGCCAGCAGCTTTTTGATCTGGCGGCTGCCGCCAAAATCGCCCTGGTACCACAGCAGCAGGCGCGAGGTGCGCAGCGTGCGGCGTTCGTGGTCCACTTCCGTTTCGCTTTCGAGGAAGGCATGCATGGCCAGCTCGAGCTGGGCTTCGATCCGGTCGGCCGAGTAGCTGGCGATGGGCGGGCAGCTTCTCGCCCCGCAGTTGAGGGCGAAGTGGATGCGCGGATCGAGGCGTGCCAGCTCGAGGGGGCGCGTGTGGCGGGGCGGCCAGGGGTGGCGCAGCCAGCCCAGCGACCACTTGATGCGGTGCTTGCGCAAAATGCCGTGCTCGATGTCGTCGAGGCTGAAGGGCGTGCCGGCCAGCACGAGCGCCCGCTGTCGGTAGATGGCCGGCGGAGCCATTTTTTGGTGCTTGCGCAAAAAGAGGAAGCCCGCATTGTAGCAGTTGATCCAGAACGCTTTGCGCGCCGCGTCGTCGGGCAGGGCATGGAGCAATGAGCCACGGGGCAGTTGCGCCAGCCTGTCGGCTGCCTGGGCCACCTCGGCCGGATCGGCCTCGGCCTGCCGCAACAGCTGCAGCCATTTTTGCGAAAGCGCGATCAGTTGGTCGGTGGCGGGATGCGTCATGGCGGGTCGTATTTGCCGAAAGGCAAAAATACCGCCCGGGGCGCCCCCGAAATGTCCGGACGGAGGCATGCAGGCCGCCCAGCGAGGCAGGCGGAGGCGGTGATGGCACTTGCATTTGTGGTTCACATGTACCGAAATTGCCATAACTTGCCTGCCCGTGGCCGGAAGCCGATTGCATGCCCATGAACCGATCGACACCATGAACCGCCTGCCCGTTGCGCTCCTGTTTCCTGAACGCGTTTTTGCTGTCTTTGCTCGTGGTATGCATGCCCTGCGTCTGGCGTGGGGCGTACAAGCATTATCTTTGGCGCGGGCAACGCTGTCGTGTGTGTGTCGTATCAAGTGAATGGATGCCCTGTTGATCCCGAAGCATTAAACGATTACGCATGAGAAACCGATTACACCCTGTGGCCTGGGGCGCCTGTCTCGTCCTTGCCTTCCTTGCGGGCCCCACCCTCCATGCACAGGTGTGCGATAACTCCAATCCCGACGGCTTCGTGTTCGACTATAATGGTCCGGATACGCTTTTCGTGGATGGCACGAGCTGTATGGGGGTGCTCGATTGGTGTGCGCCTGCTGCCTATCCCTGCGGCACGCCCACGATCACGAATCCGGACCCGTCCGTTTATGCCATTCTGGGTTTCGATTTCAATTCGGCGCTTACGGGCTACAACGTAGGCGATAATGTGCCGTTGGGTACACATCAGGTGTACTATGTGTTGAACTACGTCAACACCAACACCTCGATATCCAGCCAGGACACCTTCTGCTTCCTGCTCACCTTCGTCGATACGGTGCCGCCCGTCTTTACGGATCCGGTGCCGGGCGAT
>CAYNYN010000022.1:9703-20215 GCA_964401445.1 uncultured Saprospiraceae bacterium
GCTCACCTTCGTCGATACGGTGCCGCCCGTCTTTACGGATCCGGTGCCGGGCGATGTGACGGTCAACTGCCCTTCCCTCATTCCCGCACCGGCTTTGCTCAGCGCCTCGGACAATTGCGACCCGGCCTTCCCGAAATTCATCACGCCGGTGGACGACCCCGCGCTGCCGCCCGACACCTGCCTGAGTGCGCCCGTGGTGGTGACGCGCACCTGGACGGCCACCGACCAGTGGGGCAACAGCACCTCCGTCTCACAGCAGATCACGGTACAGCCCGACAACTCGCCGCCGATCTTCCCGCTCAACTACCCGCAGTCGGTGGTCGAGAGCTGCGACACGGCCGACTTCAACGCCTGGCTGAGCGAGCAGGTGAACATGATCCAGGCGCTGGCCGGTGACGACTGCCACGCGTTCACGGCCTACCACGACAATCCCGCGCCGCCGACGACGGCTTGCGAGGTGGTCGAGGTGACCTTCTTCGTCGAAGACATGTGTGGCAACATTGCTTCGAAAACGGCGAGCTTCCAGGTGATCGACACCGAAGCGCCCGTGCTGGTCGGCGTGCCGGCCGACGTGACCCTCTCGTGTGCCGATCCCGTGCCGCCGGCGCCCAACGTGACCACTACCGACAACTGTTCGGCGGCGCCCGCGCCCTTCTTCGACGAGGTGAGCACGCGCAGCGCCGATACCACCGATTGCGCCCATTACACCTACACCATCATGCGCACCTGGTGGGCTACGGACGATTGCGGCAACACCGTGCGCGACACGGCCTGGATTACGGTGGAGGACAACGACCCGCCCGATTTCGTCGTGCCGGCCGATGTGACCATCAGCTGTGAAGAGAGCACCGATCCCGACCACACGGGCTGGCCCACGGCCCTCAGCGACAACTGCAGCCTGGTGCTCGACACGACCTGGAACGATCAGCTCACCGCCGGCGCCTGTCCCAACGAGTGGACCATCGAGCGCACGTGGTTCGTCAGCGACGCCTGTGGCAACACGGCTTTCAAGAAGCAGTTCATCACCGTGCAGGACGTCAGCACGCCCACCTTTACTGCGCCGGCCGACATCACCGTGTCGTGCGAGCAGGGCACCGACCCGAGCGTGACGGGCCAGCCCGCCAACGTGAGCGACAACTGCGATGCGGCACCGTCCGTCAGCTACATCGACAACACCACGCCGGGCGCCTGCCCCAACGAATACGTCGTCGAACGCAGCTGGATGGTCGAGGATGCCTGCGGCAACGGCACCATCAAGAAGCAGCTCATCACGGTGGTGGACGACACGCCGCCCGCCTTCACCAATACGGCGCAGGACCTGACCATCACCTGCACGAGCAACGCCGCCGCCGACTCCATCTTCGCCGACTGGGTAGCCAGCCGGGCCCAGGCCGCCGCCACCGACAACTGCGCCGGCCCGCTCACCTGGATGGCCTACAACACGGGCACCACGCAGCCCGCCTCGCTGCCGGCAGCCACCTGCCCCACGCCCGTGGCGGGCATCTACCGCCAGCAGACGGTGGACTTCGTCGTCGTGGACGAATGCGGCAATGCCAACACGACCACGGCCACCTTCACGGTGCAGGACCTCGAGGCGCCCCTCATCCAGCACTGCCCCGGCGATACGACCCTGACCACCGACCCGGGCCTGTGCGAGGCGGCCTTCGTGCTCGAGCTGCCCCTCATCACCGAGGGCTGCAACAACGACACCATCGCCGTGAACGCCTCGGCCACGGCGCCCTTCACGGTGCCGGCCGGCGTCGATACGCTCGAGACGCCCGTCGATTCGGTGGTGCTCGCCATCGGCGTGCCGGGGCCGCCGCTCGCGCCCGACGGCACCGTCACGCTCGCCATCCAGCTCGTCAATGCCGATGCCGAGCAGGCCACCGAGTTTTTCTACGTGGTGGGTGAAGATGGCAGCATCCTCGGCCTGACGAGCAACACGCCCGCCCAGTGCGGCAACAGCACCACGCTCTTCGCCATCCCGGCGGCCACCGTGCTGCCCTGGACGCAGGACGGCGTCGTCACCATCACGCTGGTGCCCAACGTGCCGGCCAACCTGCCGGGCCGCTACGCCGTCAACCACCTCTGCCCGGGCGGCTATGCCCAGGCCGACATCAGCTATTCGGCCCTTTCGCCCGCCGAGGTGCGCTTCAGCTACAGCATCAACGGCGGGGCACCCGTCGCGGCCCCGCTGGCGCCCGTAGGGCTGAGTTTGCCGCAAGGCATCAACACCATCACCTACTTCTTTGCCGACTGTGCGGGCAACGAGAGCACCTGCACCTATACCGTCACCGTCGAAGACGAAGAAGCGCCCGTGGTGGCCTGCCCCGCCGACACGACGCTGACCCTGCCCGCCGATGCGTGCACGCTCGATGTGGCCATTCCGCTGTTCACCGCCGTGTCGGACAACTGCGCGGTGACGACGCCGGTCGTGGCCGTGCAGCCCGCCGACAGCGCCTCGGCCATGCTCACCTTCAGTTGGAACCCCGACCTGAACGACTACGTGGCCGATGACAAGACCTTCGCCTTCAGCGGCCTTTCGGCAAATGCCACCGGCACGGTCACGCTGACCATCACGCTGCAGGGCGATGTGGACGAGCCCAACGAGCATTTCGACATCTACGACCCGGACGGCAACCTGCTGGGCAGCACGCCCGAGGGCGTGGGCCACTGCGGCGCGCCCGCCACGGTCAGCTTCGCCATTCCGGCCGAGCAGTTCAACGCCTGGGCGGCGGCGGGCACGCTGAGCTTCTTCGCCCAGTCGTTCCAGAACATGCCGCCGGGCAGCCCCGGCAACGGCATCAACCCCTGCAACCCCGCCGCGGTGACGGCCGACGGCCAGCCCGACAGCACCAGCTTCATCTATGCCACGCTCAGCTACGAGACGGTACAGCCCCTGCTGTCGGCCAGCGGCGCCACTACCTTCGCGCCCGAGCCCGTGGGGCCGCCCCTCGTGCCCCCCGTCAAGACGCTCGCGCGCGGCACCACGACCTTCACCTACGAGGTGACCGACATCAACGGTAACAGCGGCGCCTGCACCTTCGACATCACGGTCGAGGACCAGACGCCGCCCCAGGTGAGCTGCGGCCCTTCCTTCGTCGAGATCAGCCCGTCGGGCTTCGTGACCGACACCATCCAGCCTGCCGACGTGCTGCTGTCGGCCTCGGACAACTGCGGCATCGCCTCGATGAGCGTGTCGCCCAACCTGGTGGACTGCAGCCTCATCGGCGACACGCTGCACGTCACGCTCACCGTGACCGACTCGTCGGGCAATGCCACCCAGTGCCAGACCTTCATCAGCGTGGAAGCCGTGCCGCCCATGCCTTCGGCCATCACCAACTGCGGCTCCGACTCGCTCATGCTGTTCGCCAACCCGCCCAGCGCCCCCGGCAACAACGTGTACCAGTACGCCTGGTCGGGGCCCAACGGCTTCGTCTCCTTCGAGCAAAACCCCATCATCCTCGATGCCAACGAGCAGTATGCCGGCTTCTACACCGTGACCATCACGGGCATCACGGGCTGCACGGCATCGGGCACCCTGCAGGTGACGCCCTCGCAGCTGCCCGTTTCGACGCCGCAGCTGCAGATCAGCGCCGACACCATTTGCGACAGCGAGGATTTCATCCTTTCGGTAAATGCCGCCCCGAGCTCGTCGATCACCTATCACTGGTACAGCGGCACGCCGCCCTCGGGCACGCTGCTGGCCTCGACGCAGCAGCCCCAGCTCGTGATCGAAGGGCCGCACCCCGGCGGCACCATGAAGTTTTACGTCGTCAAGGAGCGCAACGACGGCTGCGTGTCGGATCCGTCCAACACGGCGACCATCTACATCGTGGCGCAGCCGGTGGCCGTCACCACGCCCACCAGCATCACCGTATGCGAGGAGGAGCCCATTGCGCTGGGCACTTCCGTCAGCGGCGTGGGCGTCACGTACCAGTGGACGGGCCCCAACGGCTTCAGCTCGACGCAGCAGTACCCGTCCGTCATCCAGAGCGCCACGCTGGCCGATGCCGGCGTCTATCAGCTGATCGTGTACCGCTTCGGCTGTGCCAGCGAGCCGGCCTTTACGACGGTCAACGTGCTCGACAAGCCCGACACGCCGGTGCCGTCGAACCCCACCTCGGCGGCGGCGCCCGCCTGCGTGGGCGACACCATCCTGCTGACGGCCACGCCCGTGGCAGGTGCCGTGTCGTACCGCTGGACGAGCCCCCTGCAGCTCACCTTCGTCACCACCGATCCGGTGCTGCCGCTCAACGGCGTCACCACGGCGCAGGCCGGCGAGTGGACGGTGGTTGCCGTGGGCGCCTCGTGCGAGTCGAACGTGTCGCAGCCGACGACGGTGCATGTGTCGCCCCTGCCCATCCTCGATGCGGTGACGGCCACGCCCCAGCCCATCTGCGAGGGGCAGACGCTGACCCTGTCGGCCTCGTCGCCCTCGCAGAACGTCAGCTTCAAGTGGACCTTCCCTTCGGGCACGACGGCCACCGGCGCCACCGCCACGGTGCCCAACGTCAAGCTCACCCATCAGGGCACCTATACGGTGCAGGTGTCGAACAGCTTCGGCTGCAGCGTCACCGACTCGGTCAGCGTGACGGTCAACCCGCGCGTGACGGTGGACGCCATCGCCGACGATGCGCCGGCCTGCACCGACGGGCCGCTGACCATCCACCTCACGCCCACCGTCACCCCGCCCGACGACGGCACCTATACCTACCAGTGGACCGGACCCAATGGCTACACTTCCAGCTCGGCCGTGGCCACCATTTCCAATGCCACCTCGGCCAAGAGCGGCATCTATACGCTGGTGGTCACTACGGGCGACGGCTGCAGCTCGCTGCCGGCCGAGCACGTGCTCGACGTGCCCGACGCCATCGCGGCACCGGCGGCACCCACGGCCAGCGGCGGCAATACGCTGTGTGAGGAAGACATGCTGGTGCTGAGCACCACGACCTATACCGGCGCCGTGCAGTACGTATGGCATACGCCGCTGGGCACCGACACCACCACGACGGCCAGCCTCGGCATCGCTTCCGTCACTCCCGCCCATACGGGCAGCTACACCGTACAGGTATGGGTCGATGGCTGTCCGTCGCCCATGTCGGGCGAGACGTTCATCACGGTGCATGCCCGCCCCGTCGCCCTGCCCGCCAACAACGGCCCCGTCTGCGAAGGCGATGCCCTGCAGCTGAATGCCAACTGCATGGCGGGCGCCGTGTACGAGTGGACCGGCCCCAACGGCTTTACGAGCGACGTGTGCAACCCCACCATCAGCGCCGCTGACCCCGACCTGCATGCGGGCACGTACGGCCTGCGCATCCAGCTCGATGGCTGCTGGTCGGACGTGGCCACGACCGAGGTGACGGTCAAGCCCAGGCCCGCCACGCCCGTGCTCAAGAGCGCCGGGCCCTTCTGCTATCCCGACGACGTGGTGACGCTCGAGCTGGCCCCCTCGTCGGTGACGGCGGGCGCCACCTACAGCTGGTTCGACGAGACGGGCGAGCCGCTGGGCGCACCCACCAGCGAGCCCTCGTTCACGCTGCCCGACCCGGGCGCCTACCTGGGCACTACCGGCTTCTTCGCGGTGGCGCAGCTCGACGGCTGCCTCTCGGACGTGTCGAACGTGGTGCAGGTGACCATCAACGAGGTACCGACCAATCAGGCCAATGCCGGCCCCGACCTGGCGGGCTGCGATGGCGGCACGCTCGAGCTGGCGGCAGCCACGCCCACCATGGGCACCGGCCACTGGAGCGTGGTGAGCGGCAGCGGCCTCACCATCGTCAACCCCGACGATCCCCATTCGCTGGTCACGGGCTTGCAGGCCGGCCAGACCTACACGCTGCAGTGGTGCCTGTCGTTTGGCGGCTGCGCCGACTACTCGTGCGACGAGATGACCATCCGCGTGGACGAGCCCGAGACGGCCGATGCGGGCAGCACCATCGAGGTGTGCGACGTGAGCGAGGTCAGCCTTTCGGCAAAAGCACCCCTGTCGGGCACGGGCCAGTGGTCGCAGCCACAGGCGCAGGCCAGCCTGGGCGTGACCATCGTCGAGCCCGACAACCCGGCCTCGCTCGTCACGGGTCTGCAGCCCGGCAACAGCTATGTCTTCACCTGGACCATCACCAACGGCTGCGGCAGCTCGTCCGACATCGTGCTGGTACAGGTGCTCGAGGGCGACGTCTTCGCCGGCAACGACTTCATCGATTGCGGCGATGGCACCACCACGCTCAGCGCCCAGCCGCCGAGCATAGGCACCGGCATGTGGACGGCCCTCACGCCCGGCGTCGAGGTGCTGCAGCCCACCAACCCCTCCTCGGTGGCTACGGGCCTGCAGTCCGGCGACAACGTCTTCGTGTGGACGGTGAGCGAGGGCGTATGCGGCTACGACACCGTCGTGGTCACCTACAAGTACGCGCCGCAGGCCGTCAACGACACGCTCGACGTCACCTTCGCCGGTCAGGTGACGGTAGATGTGGCCTTCAACGACAGCAAGCCTGCCGATTACTACGTCAACCTGCTGAGCGAGCCGCAGTTCGGACGCCTCGAGACGCTGCAGAACGGCGTGTTCGAATATCTGGCCGACCTGGGATACATCGGCGAGGACTTTTTCCTGTACGAGATATGCAGTGAGTACTGCGAATGCAGCACGGGCCGCGTGGTGCTCAACGTGGGCGCTACGGGCGTCGACTGCGACATACCGAGCGTCATCACGCCCAACGGCGACGGCATCAACGACATCTTCGTCGTGCCCTGCCTGGAAGACAACGCGGCTTTCCCCGACAACGAGGTGAGCATCTTCAACCAGTGGGGCGACGAGGTGTTCCGGGCGCGCCCCTACAACAACGACTGGCGGGGTACCTACGACGGGCAGGATTTGCCGGCAGGCACCTACTTCTACGTGGTCAACCTGCGCAATGGCGACCCGCCCCTGACGGGCTTCCTCATCATCATCCGATGAGGGGCACCGCCCGGGCGGTGTTTGCCGAAAGGCGAAAGAATGGTGTGAGGGTTGAGTTTAAAGTTTAGTGTTTAAAGTTTATTATCAGTGTTTTACGAATAAATATTGAGTGCTCATCGTCTATCGTCCATCGACTTTCTGCAGCAGATTGGAGATTTGAAGTTGGAGACGCGCCAAAGGGGCGATGTGGCGATGGCGCACTTTGCAAAACCCTGACATGGCACGAGCCATGACCCAAAACATTCCGATTGCCATGAAAAAACTGCTCTTTACCCTGACTGCCGTGCTGCTCGTCGCTGTTGCCCCGCTGTGGGCCCAGCAGGAGGCGCAGCACACCCAGTTTTTCTACTACAAGCTGGGCTACAATCCCGCCTATGCGGGCAGCAGCGATGCGCCGGTGCTCACGGCCCTGTACCGCAAGCAGTGGATCGGCCTGGAAGGGGCGCCCGAGGTGCAGGTGCTGTCCTTCAACATGCCCTTGCTCAACCAGCGCATCGGCATAGGGGGCAACCTGTCGCGCTATACCATCGGCATCACCGAGATGTACACGGCCGAGGCGGTGTACAGCTACCGCATCGAGCTGGGGCACGGCATGCTGGGGCTGGGGCTGAGCGGCTCGGTGCGATCGGTGAGTCAGGATTTCACGAAAGTGCACGGCACCCAACCCAACGAGATCGACGCCTCCATCCCCGAGGGGTACCAGCAGAAGTACCTCCTCAATTTCGGCGCGGGCCTGTACTACAGCACCGAGCATTTTTACCTGGGCGTGTCCACGCCCCGTTTCCTGAAAAACAACATCGATTTTGCCGACCTGAGCCAGGACCAGGTGATCTCGCGCGAGGTGACGCACCTGTACCTGATGATGGGCGTGCTGCTCGACGTGGGCGACTACACCCAGTTCCAGCCGCAGATTCTGGTCAAATACGTGGAAAATGCGCCGGTGGATGCCGATATCAACTTCTCGCTCATCTTCAACGAGCGCGTGATGACGGGCGTGACCTATCGGCTGGGCGGCGCTTCCACCACGGCGCTCGGCGAGTCGCTCGACCTCATCCTCGGCATGCAACTCAACGATTATCTGTACTTTGGGCTGGCCTACGACCTCACTTTCTCGGACATACGCGACTACAGCAGCGGCAGCGCCGAAGGGGTGGTGCGCCTCAGTTTTGGCGAAAGCCGACATACCGATGACGTGGTCAATCCGCGTTTCTTCTGAGTGTCGAGGGAAGGGAAGGGGAGAGGAGTGAGGAGTGAGGAGTGAAGAGAGATGGAGTGACCATGGCGTCAGGTGAAATCGGTTGAATCGGGCAAATCGGTGCCTCGAATCCTGAGTCTGCTACAAAAAGACAATGGACGATGGACAATGGACGATGGATGTATGAGTTTCATTCGTAATGAAATGATAGTCAGCTTTAAACACTAAACTTTAAACTCTAAACTCAAACGCTCAACGCTCAACCCTCAACCATTTATTGAGGGGACTCAATACAGCCTCGATGATCATTCGATTCGCCATAACCCTGATCGTAGCGATAGCATGCTTGCCGGCGTGGGTGGCAGGGCAGCAGGCACCGGTCTACGCCGACGGGGCGCTGAGTACGGCCGTGGAGCTGCGCAACTGCAGCGCCATCAACAGCCGCATGCGGGAATTCAGCCCGTCTTTTTACGAAGGGGGCATCGTGTACGTGGCCTCGCGTCGGGGTGGTCCGGTCGATCGCAAGACGGGCGAGCCCTACTTCGATCTGTATTTCGCCGAGCTGGCACCCGACGGCATGCCCCATCGCGGCAAGCCCTTCTCGCTCAACATCAACACGCCGCTGCACGAGGGGCCGGCATCGTTCACGCGCGACGGGCGCTATGCCTACTTCACGCGCAACAACACCACGGCCTCGGGCGCGCGCCGCACCGACGAAGACGAGGTAGTGCGCCTCAAGATCTACGAGGCGGAGCGCGGCCCCGTGGACTGGATCAACATCAGGGAGCTGCCTTTCAACAGCGATGACTACAATGTGGCTTATCCCTCCATCACGCCCGATGGCAACCGCCTCTTTTTCGCTTCGGACATGCCGGGCGGCTATGGCGGCTACGACCTCTACATGGTCGAGCGGCGGGCCGACACCTGGTCGAAGCCCATCAACCTGGGGCCCGAGGTCAACACCGCCGCCGACGAGGGATTCCCCTTCTACCATCCCGACGGCACGCTCTTCTTCGCCTCCAACGGCCACGGCAGCATGGGCGGGCTCGACCTGTTCATGATCGACATGAGCGGGCGCGTGTGGGGCAAGGTGCAGAACCTGGGCGAGCCCTTCAACTCGCCTGCCGACGATTTCGGCCTCATCATCAACAAGGAGGGCACGCGCGGCTACTTCTCCAGCAACCGGCCCGGCGGCGAAGGCAAAGACGACATTTACCTGTTTCAGGCCATGCCCGGCGTGGCCATACAGACGCGCACGCGCCTGCTCGACACCCGCTTCATCACCTACGACGAGGAGACGGGCCTGCGCGTGCCCGAGGTGGGGCTGCGCATTTTCGAGAAGTCGGGCGCCGGCTTCATGGAGGGCGATACGTTCTACGAGATCGAGCTGGTGCCGGTGGCGCCGGGCAGCAAGGAGATGATGTTCCGGCTGGTGCCCAAAGACCCCGAAGAGGCGGGCACGCCCGTCGTCACCACCGACGCCAATGGCGAAGCCACCTACGAGCTCAAGGGCGATCGCCAGTATCTCATCATCGCCACGCGCGATGGCTACGAGCCGGCCGAAGTGACCTATTCGACCGAAGGCGAGGAAGGACGCCAGACCATCCGCATCGGGCTGCGCCGCGACGAGGACTGCGCCGTGGTGGTCGGCGTGGTGCTGGCCGCCCACCTCGAGCAGGGCCTGCCCGGCGCGCGCGTGCGCCTCGTCAACCAGGTCACGGGCCAGCAGATCGTGCTGCGCACCGACGACAAGGGCACCTTCGACTACTGTTTGCCGAAAGGCGACACCTGGCTCATCGAGGCCGAAAAGGAGGGCTACCAGAAAGCGGTGCAGACGCTGCCTGCCGAGCGCACGCGTCGCGAGTACCGCATCGAGCTCGAGCTGCGCCTCGACCCCGTGGCCATCAACATCATGCAGATCGACTCGCTCGAGGGGCCCCTGAAGCAGGGCACGGTCTTCGTGCTCGAGCACATCTACTACGACTTCAACGACTACTCGATCAAGCCGGGGGCGGCGCGCGAGCTGGACCGCCTGGCCGAGCTGATGCAGCAGTACCCCGGCATGGAGATCGAGCTGATCGCCCACACCGACTCGCGCGGCACCAAAGAGTACAACCTGGCCCTCTCGCTCAAGCGCGCCGAGGCGGCTCGCCAGTACCTCATCGCAAAGGGCATCGACCCGCATCGCATCCAGGCCTTCGGCTTTGGCGAAAGCCAACTGCGCAACCACTGCGCCGATGGCGTGCCGTGCACCGAAGAGGAACATGCGTACAACCGACGCACCGAGGTGCGCATCGTCAAGATGGACCAGCCCATCGACATCCGCTTCGAAGGCGACCGGTCGAATCAGTGAGGAGAG
>CAYNYN010000023.1:0-8457 GCA_964401445.1 uncultured Saprospiraceae bacterium
CCTTGAATCCCTTTCATTTTCCCACACCCAGGGGCGAAATAAATTTCGCCCCACGACGATTTATCTCGTCCGTGGGAATTGAAAAGCCGAACTGGTATTTTGCCCGTCAGGGCGAAATGAATTTCGCCCCACGATGCTTCACACCCAACCAAACGTCCTACTACCATGACCTGGTTCCAGCTGCTCATCGCCGAAGTGCGTCGCCGCCTGTTCGAAGAGAGTTTCAGCCGCTTGCGCAAATGCCTCGAGCTGCTCGACGAAGAGCAGATCTGGTGGCGCCCCAACGACCATACCAACAGCGTGGGCAACCTGACGCTGCACCTTTGCGGCAACGCACGCCAGTGGATCTGTGCGGGCCTGGGCAAGCAGCCCGACACGCGCCGCCGCCAGGCCGAGTTCGACGAGCGCGGGCCCATCCCCCGCGCCCGGCTGCTCGAGATGCTCGATACGCTGGAAAAAGACATCGACGAGGTGCTCGAGATGCTCACCCCCGAGGAGGTGCTTACCACCCATCCCGTGCAGACCTTTCGCGAGACGGGCATGAGCATCCTGGTCCACGTGGTCGAGCATTTCTCCTACCACGTCGGGCAGGTCACCCTGCTCACCAAATGGCTCAAGGACACCGATACGGGCTACTACGAGGGCGTGCCGCTGGAGTGAGAATGTGAGGAGGGAGGAGAGAGGAGGGAGGAGTGATTTTACAACACAGTTTGGTAAAACCGGTCGAATTGGTTCCGCTCTTCCTCGCCCAACTGCGCGTTCCTTCGCTGCGCGCGCGCAATGTCTTGTCCCGTTCCCTGCCTCAGAAGGGCATGCCGTGCTGCAGTTGGTCGAGGAAATAGCCGAACAGGCCGGGCTTGAGAAACAGGGTGAACAACAGCCCGAAGACGGCCCCGTAGAAGTGGGCATCGTGGTCGATGTGGTCGTGGCTGTGGCGGCTGGCCCATGACGAATACACCAGATAGAGCACGGCCGCCAGGATGGCCGGCACCGGAATGATGAAGAACAGCAGCAGCATGGCCCAGGGCTGGAACAGTACGAAGGCAAACACCACGCCCGACACCGCACCGCTGGCGCCTACGCTGCGGAAGGTGGGATTGTGGCGATGCTTGTACATGGTGCCCAGATTGGCCATGACGATGGTGAGCAGGTACAGGGTCAGAAACCAGATGCGCCCCATCGTGGGGCCGAACAGGAGCAGGAACTGCCGCTCCACGTATTGCCCGAACTCGTAGAACACGTACATGTTGATGAGCAGGTGCAGCCAACTGCCGTGCACGAAGCCGCTGGTGAGCAAGCGGTAATACTCCTTGCGGTGCACCTCGGCCCACGGCATGTGGGTCAGCCTGTTGAACAGGACCGGATCGTTGAATGCCTGATAGGACACCAGCACCGTAAACAGGACGATCAGCAGGGTAATGGACACGGCTCAGTCTTTTTTCGTTTGCAAATGTGCCAGGCCGTAGCCCGTGTAGTTCCAGGGCGTGATCTGCTTCAGCTCCTCCTTCACCTCGGGCCGCACGTCGAGCGTGTCGATGAAGGCGTGGATATCCTCCCGGCGCACTTCGGCCTTGCCGCGCGTGAGCGCCTTGAGGGCCTCGTAGGGCTGGGGATAGCCCTCGCGCCGCAGGACGGTCTGTATGGCTTCGGCCACCACCATCCAGTTGCGCTCCAGGTCGGCGCGCAGCTGCGCCTCGTTGAGCACCACCTTGCCCAGCCCCTTGCCTATGGCCTTGAAGGCGATGAGGCTGTGGGCCAGCGGCACGCCCACGTTGCGCAGCACGGTGCTGTCGGTCAGATCGCGCTGGAGCCGCGACACCGGCAGCTTGGCCGCCAGGTGTTCGTAGAGCGCGTTGGCGATGCCCAGGTTGCCCTCCGCATTTTCGAAATCGATGGGGTTGACCTTGTGCGGCATGGCCGAGCTGCCCACCTCGCCGGCCACCACCTTCTGACGGAAGTACTCCATGGAGATGTAGGTCCACATGTCGCGACACAGGTCGATGAGGATGGTGTTGATGCGCGCCAGGGCGTGAAACAGGGCCGCCAGGTTGTCGTAGTGCTCGATCTGGGTGGTGGTACGCGCGCGCAGCAACCCCAGCTTTTCGAACACGAAGCGGTCGGCCACGGCCGGCCAGTCGATCTCGGGGTAGGCCACCTTGTGGGCGTTGAAGTTGCCGGTGGCGCCACCGAATTTGGCCTTGAGCCGCACAGCTTTGGCCTGTGCTATCTGCTCCTCGAGCCGCTCGACGAAGACGTACAGCTCCTTGCCCAGCGTGGTGGGCGAGGCGGGCTGCCCGTGCGTGCGCGCCAGCATGGGCACCTCGGCCCAGTCGCTGGCCATTTGCCGCAAGGTTGCCACCAGCTGTTCGAGCTCGGGCCAGATCACCTCCTCGAGCGCGTCGCGCAGCAGCATGGGCGTGGCCGTGTTGTTGACGTCCTGAGAGGTGAGCCCGAAATGGACGAACTCCATCCATTTGGCCAGGCCAAACGCCTTCATCCGCTCCTTGAGGTAGTACTCTACGGCCTTGACGTCGTGATTGGTCGTGCGCTCGATGTCCTTGATGCGCTGCGCGTCCTGCTCGGAAAAAGTCGTCACAATTTGCCACAAAGCCTCCAGTCCCGCCCTGGGAAAATCTGCAAGTTGAGGCAAAGGCAGCTCACACAGCGCTTCCAGCCAGGCAACCTCTACCCACACCCGGTAGCGCATCAACCCGAATTCCGAACAGTAAGGAGCCAGCGCCCGAGTGCGCGCAGCGTAGCGCCCGTCGATGGGTGAGATTGCTTTGAGCATGCTTTTTGTCTTTGTGTGTCAAGACCCGCAAAAGTAATCCATTATGATTTATCCCCCCCGACATCTTGCGGCGCTCTTTTGCTCCCTGCTCCTCTGCCTGGCCTGCGCACAAGCAGCCGCGCAGCAGTGGACGGCATCGGTGCAAAACGACACACCCGAGCGCGACCTCGGCACCCTCGACCGGCAAATCATCGAATGGGTGAAAGAGAAACGCAGCCTGCAGCAGTACATCCAGCGCACCCGCCAATACCTCGATGCGCCCCACAGCGACCATTGCCGCGCCCTGCTGGAGCTGCGCGAATACGAGCGGCAGTACCACTGGATCGAGGTGCAGGTGCAGCAGGCTCAGGAAGAGCGTGCACGCCTGGTGGGCTCCGCCGCCGCACGCCCGCGCGATGCCCGACGCGCCGAGCTCGATTTCTATCTCGTCAACAACACGCTCGAGCTCGACCGCCTTTCGTGCGAGCTGCTGCACGAGCGCCAGATCCTCTTCGCCCTCTACGGCGAGGATGCGACTGCCTACCGCACCCGGCTGACGCCCCTGCTCCAGCGCTATGCAGCCTTTCGGCAAAAGCTGCTCATGCAGCGCATCCAGTGGCAGCAGGAGCGCACGGCCCTGGCCAGCGGCACCGAAGAGCTGCAGCACATGCTCGCACTCAAGTCGGCCCTGGCCGAGATGAGCTGGTGGCGGTGCCTGGAACAGTGGCTGCAACAGCCCGACGAGGAGGCCACCCCGGCGCTGCCCGCCGCACTGCTCGACGCGTGGTTTGCCGACATGGAAGCCTGGGCTTCCTACTACCGGCTGGCCGCGCCCCTGCTCGAAGGGCTGCGGGCCGCCTCGCCCCTCGACGCCTTCCACGAGTGGCAACAGTGGCTGCCGCCCCTGACCGAGGAGCAGGCCCGCCAGGCCATCGTGCTGCTCGTGCGCCATTTCGACTACAGCGAGCTGGGCGATGCTACGCGCACGCTGCGGCGCTGGCGCAGTGGCGACCACCTGTTCATGCGCTCCCACAAGCCCGGCCTGGTGCGCTACGGCATCGACCTGGAGCCCACCACGCCCGACGCCCTGCTGGCCGCCTTCTGGCCGGCTTTTGCGCAAGCATGGCAACAAACCGAGCCGGCCGAACGCAGCACCCTGTGGCTGGCCTTCGCCTGGCTGTTCCGCTGATCAGTCGGCGCGTACCAGTTGTTTTTCGAGCACCTCGAGCGACACGCCCTTCGTCTCGGGCATGACCTTCCATACCCACAGCAACTGCAGCACCATCATGAAGGCAAAAAAGCCGAACACCGGTGCCGGGCCCACTTTTGCGAAAAGCAAGGGCACGAGCGAGGGGATGGCTGCCGCCAAAACCCAGTGTACCGAGCTGCCAAAGGCCTGTCCCTGCCCGCGCAAATGGTTGGGAAACACCTCAGAGATGAACACCCAGATGACGCTGCCCTGACCGATGGCGTGGGCCGCAATGAAGAGGAACAGGAAAATCGGCACCATCATGCCCTTGATGCCCAGCGCAAACGCCAGGGCGACCATGGCCAGCGAGACGATGTAGCCCACCGAGCCGATGTACATCAGTTGCTTGCGGCCGAACCGGTCGATCATGCTCATGCCCACCAGCGTGAAAATCAGGTTGGTGAGGCCGATGCCCACGCTGCTCAGCAGCGCCGTGCGGGCACCCAGCCCCGCAATTTCGAAGATGCGGGGCGCATAGTAGAGAAAGGCGTTGATGCCCGAGAACTGGTTGAAGAAGGCGATGAGGAACGCCAGCAGGAGCGGAAACCGGTACTTCGGGCTGAAGATGGTCTCGTGGCGGTCGGCCTGCTCGTGGTCGCTCATCATCTGTTCGAGGGCGCTGGCCGTATCGGCTTCGGGGTCCACCAGACGCAGCACGCGCTCGGCGCCCTGCCGGTCGCCACGGAACACCAGCAGCCAGCGCGGGCTCTCGGGCACGGCCAGCACCAGCACGGTGTAGAGGAAGGCGGGTATGGCCTCGACACCCAGCATCCAGCGCCAGGCATCTGCACCCAGGCCGCTCAGCAGGTAGTTCGACACGAACGCCACGAGGATGCCCAGCACGATGTTGAACTGGTACATGGCCACCAGCTTGCCGCGGTCGCGCGCCGGCGCGATCTCGGAGATGTAGGCGGGTGCCGCCACCGTCGAAGCGCCCACGCCCAGCCCGCCGATGAAGCGGAAAAAGGCAAAAGACCAGGGACCCTGCGCCAGGGCCGAGCCCACCGCCGACACGAAATACAACACCCCGATCAGCAGCAGGGTCTTCTTGCGCCCCAGCCGGTCGGTGGGGATGCCGCCCAACATGGCGCCCAGCACCGTGCCCCACAGCGCCGAGGCCATCACCACCGTACCGTGGAAAAAGGCACTCGACTGCCAGAGCTCCTGCAAGGCCAGGTCGGCACCCGAGATGACGACCGTGTCGAAGCCAAAAAGAAAACCGGCCAGCGCCGTGGTGACCGACCAGAAAAGGATCTTTCGATTCTTCATGGCATTTCGTTTTGCTTTTGCGCGTGAACGACCTCGTGAAATTGGTTCCACTTTTCGAAAACCGCAGCTTTCAGACGCAGATGGAGGCGGTTTTTCTTACACAGAGTTTCACGGGGTACGCACAGAGAGCCACAGAGTTTGGCGGATTCTGTACTTACTCACGCAACAGCCTGCCCCGATAATCGGGGCAGCGAGTCTCAATCGTCAATTCCGCTCATTCCACCCTGAACTCGACCTGCAGGCGTGCTTCCACGGCAGGCGAGATGTCACGCAACTGCTCGAGAATGAGCTGGAGACGCACCTGATCGTCGAGCAGGTAGTCCTTGACGTTGACGCTGTGGGGCACCAGGTCGAGCGTGGCCGAGGGCTGCTCGGGCGTGGGGTCGCGCCAGAAGACCTCGATGCCGCACTTGTCGGTGCCGTCGCCCGAGCGGCACAGCCGCAGCGAGACGCGCGCGATGAAGCTGAAGTCGCCGTCGGGATAGACGGCCACGAGCCGCGCCTGCCCCGGCACGATGGCTTTGATGGCGGCCGTATCGATCTGGTGCGACGACAGCAGGCCGTCGATGAAAGTGGGCACCGGATCGAAGTTGAAGTAGTACTGGCCAAAGACGTTGAGGCCGGCGGGGATCTCGAGCTGCTGATCGGGCAACGGATATTCGAACAGGAATGTGGGCGTGTCGGGCCGACACGTGGTCAGCAGCAGCGGCAAGGCCAGCAGGCAGCAAATGCGCAAACGATTCATGGGCCTGGATTTGAATGGTACGTGCTCCAGCAAACGCACCAAAGATGTGGAAATTGGCAGACAGAGAAGGTATGTGCCAACGATGGCTGATGGATGGCCGCGCCACATCGGGTGGCGAAACCTTTCGACGAAAAATAAATTTTGCGAAAGCGGTGAGACTCGTGCTGAATTTTTATTTTTTTACCGCTACGCAAAAAATACCCTCACCACAACCCCAAGACTATGGGCGAACAGCAAGTCACGCTCGCCACGGAAGGCAAGGAACTGCAGGACTTCGTGCGTCGCGTGCTGCGCGACCTCGAGGCACTCGAGTACATGATCGAACACGACTGGTTCGAAAAGGACATCTGCCGCATCGGTGCCGAGCAGGAGATGTTCCTCATCGACACCGACACCTACCGCCCTGCGCCGGTGGCCATGGAAGCACTTGCCCTTATGAAACGGTATCCTTGGGTCGAGACGGAGCTGGCCAAATTCAACCTCGAGATCGGGCTGACGCCCCGCGACCTGAAGGGCAAGGCTTTCAGCGAGATGTACGACGAGGACGTCAAGCGACTCGAAAAGATCAAGGAAAAAATCAAAGCGCTGAATGCCACCCTGATCCTGTGCGGCATCCTGCCCACGCTGCGCAAGCACGACCTCGAGATGCACAACCTGACGCCCAAGAAGCGCTACAAGGCCCTCATGGACGCACTCGACGCCCAGCGGCTGGGCGACGCCTACGAGCTGCGGCTGCGCGGCATCGACGAGCTGCTCGTCAAGCACGACTCGCCGCTGCTGGAGGCCTGCAACACCAGCTTCCAGGTACACCTGCAGGTGCATCCATCCCAGTTCGTCAAGCTGTACAACATCGCGCAGGCGCTGGCAGGCCCCATCATGGCAATCGGTGCCAACTCGCCCATCGTCTTTGGCAAGCGGCTGTGGCACGAAAGCCGCATCGCACTGTTCCAGCAGTCGATCGACACGCGCGCCTCGTCCGAGCATTTGCGGCAGCGCAGCCCGCGCGTGCAGTTCGGCGAAGGCTGGCTCGAGGGCTCCATCCTCGAGATCTATCGCGACGACCTGGCGCGCTTCCGCGCCCTGCTGGCGGCCGACAAGAAAGAGAATTCGCTGGCGCTCATCAAACAGGGCAAGGTGCCCAAGCTCAATGCCCTGCAGGTGTTCAACTCTACGGTCTATCGCTGGAACCGGCCGTGTTACGGCATCAGCGCCAACGGCAAACCCCACCTGCGCATCGAAAACCGCGTACTGCCGGCAGGCCCCACCGTGCTCGACGAAATCGCCAACGCTGCCTTCTGGGTGGGCTGCATGATCGGCATGGCGGCAGAAGTGGACGACATCCGCAAGCACCTGAGCTGGGAAGACGTGCGCGACAACTTCGGCAAGGCCGCCCAGTTCGGCATCGACTCCAGCTTCAACTGGTTCAACGATGCGAAGGTGGGTGCCTGCGAGCTGGTCCTGGAAGAGCTGCTGCCCCTGGCACGCAAAGGGCTGGAAAGCCACGGTATCGACGCCGCAGACATCGACCGCTTCCTCGGCGTGATCGAAGAGCGGGCGCGCAAACACATGAACGGTGCCCGCTGGCAGTTGCGCGCCTATACCCATCTGCTGGGCAAGGTGACGCGCGACGAAGCGCTCACCGTGCTCACGGCCACCATCTGGAAAAATCAACAACTCGAAATGCCGGCACACAATTGGCCCATGCCCGACCCCGACGATCTGGAGGATTACCTGCCCTCCGAGCTGAAAGTGGAAGAGTTCATGGCCACCGACCTGATCACCGTCCACGTCGACGACCCCATCGAGCTGGTGGCGCAAATCATGGACTGGCGCCGCATCCGGCACATGCCCGTCGAAGACAACAAGGGCAAGTTGGTAGGGCTGATCACCTCGCGCCTGTTGCTGCGCCATTTCAGCAGGGCCCACGAGCTCAACTCGGCCCGCAACGTCACGGCGGGCGACGTGATGGTCAAGGATCCCATCACCATCGAACCGGATGCCTCCATCATCGAGGCCATGAACCTCATGCGGGAGCATCGCATCGGCTCGCTGCCCGTGGTGAAAGATGGCGAGCTGATCGGCATCATCACCGAGATGGACTTCCTGCGCATCACCGCCCGCCTGCTCGAGCGGCTACGCCACAAGCGCGAGAAAGGACAGCGAAAGGGCGGGGCTGGTGGTTGATTGGTTACCTGAAAGAAAGGGTTGAGGGGTGAGCGTAACGATGTAAGCACTATTGTCCATCGTCGTGAGCGTAGCGAGCTACCAACCGCAGCTTTCAGACGCAGAAAACGCAATGAGGACGCAGTTATTTCTGGTTGAGGGTTGAGGGTGTAGCGTTGAGCATTTCACTCCTCTCTCCTTCCCTCCCGTCACTCTGTCTCTCCGTCTCAGCGCATTACCCACACGTTTACGAGCCGCTGC
>CAYNYN010000023.1:8557-19919 GCA_964401445.1 uncultured Saprospiraceae bacterium
CCGTCACTCTGTCTCTCCGTCTCAGCGCATTACCCACACGTTTACGAGCCGCTGCAAGGCTCGCAAACGCCCTCCTCACTCTTCCCTCCTCACTCCTTCTCGAAGTGCGCGCGTATCGAGGCCGCAATCTCCTCCATTTCCTCGGGGGTAAACTGGGGGCGCGTCGGTTTGGTGAACATCATGTCCTGCACGTGATTGAAGGGGATGAGGTGCACGTGGGCATGGGGCACCTCGTCGCCCACGACCACCACGCCCACGCGCTTGCAGGGCACGGCCGCCTTGATGGCGTGCGCCACCTTTTTGGCGAAGACCATGAGGCCTGCCAGCAGGTCGTCGGGCAGGTCGAACAGGTAGTCGATCTCCTGCTTGGGGATCACCAGCGTGTGCCCTTTCATCAGGGGGCGGATGTCGAGAAAGGCGAGGTAATCCTCCGTCTCGGCAATCTTGTATGCCGGGATTTCGCCGTTGACGATGCGCGTGAAAATGCTGGGCATGGCAGGCTCGTTTAGCGTTCACGAATAGGGGGCCGGGCCTCCGGCTCAGAGCGAAATATCGACAATTTCGAACTTCATCTTGCCACGCGGGGTCTCCACCTCGGCTATCTCGCCCTTCTTCTTGCCCAGCAGCCCCTTGCCGATGGGCGAAGTGATGGAGATGCGCTTCTGCTTGAGGTCGGCTTCCTGCTCCGAGACGAGCGTATAGGTCATAGTGGCGCCGTTGGCGACGTTCTTGATGGTCACCTTGCTGAGCAGGCGCACCTCGTCGGTAGAGATCTGTTCGGGGTCGAGCACGCGAGCTGTGGCGAGCATGCGCTCCAGCTCGTTGATGCGCATCTCGAGCATGCCCTGGGCGTCCTTGGCGGCATCGTATTCCGCGTTTTCCGAAAGGTCGCCCTTCTCGCGCGCCTCGGCGATGGCCTTGGCCACCTCGGCACGTCCCTTGGTCTTCAGCTCCTGCAGTTCGGCCTTCAGCTTTTCGTAGCCTTCAGGGGTCAGATACGTCACGTTCGACATGATGGGTGTATTTTTTTATTCCACAATTGAATCTTCGGGAAAAATGGTTGAGGGTTTAGTTTAAAGTTTAAAGTTTAGAGTTTAGAGTTTAGTGTTGACCTACAGCCACTTATCGAACAACTGGTGTAGATCCATTGTCTATCGTCCATCGTCCATCGACTTTTACCCCAGGCTCACAATTCAAGCGACAACAGCCACTTGCAGCCATTGCTGCACGAGGTGGTATTGCCGATTTGTTTTCAGGAAAAATTATGCAAACCGGGGCAGGACGCTTGCCGGTTCCCCGAAGGAACGGCCCAGCGCCGGAGATGTTCGTTGCTGTGTGGTTGCCGGTCTGCGCATGATGATTTCCCTTTCGGGTCGATTCACAAAACACCGGAACGCCCCCCGACAGTTGAAGAGGGACGTTCCGGCGTGTTGCGGGGCAAATTTAGGCAAAATGCCCCAATCGTGTGAGCCGCAAGGCCAAATTTGGGCCTTTGCCGCCCGGTCAAAGGTTGATGCGCACGCTGAAGTTGTGCGTGCCGCCCCACACCTTGGTGGCGCGATAGGCATAGTCGAGGGCGAACGAGCCCGCGTCTTCCTTCTTGCTGAAGGGCACGTTGACCGTGAAGCCGGCACTGGGGCCGGTGTACACGGGCCGCTCGACCACGTCGAGCGCGTTGGTGCCAAACTCGTAGCGGTAGCCGCCGCGCACCATGAACATTTTTGCGAAAGCAAACTCCACCCCTGCGCCGATCTGGTCGCGCGAAAAGGCATTGGAAGTGAAGTTGCCCAGCAGGGTGAAGCGGTGCGTGGCAAAGTTGAAGTCGTACGACATGCCGATGTTGAGCACCGACTGGAGCTCGAAGTCGGCAGCGCGCTGGTTGACCGTCAGGTTGTAGCTGACCGATCCTTCGGGTATCTGCGCCTGAAACGAGAGGCCTTCACCGCTGAAGCGCATGCGGCCACCCACGTTGCGCAGTGAGATGCCGAACTTGAAGTTGTCTTGGGGGCCGGTGACGTACTGCACGCCGGCATCGATGGCGAAGGTGGCGGCAGCCGCGTTGGAGATGCGCTCCGAGACGGCGCGGAAGAGCACGCCCACCTGCACCTTGTTCTCGAACACGTGCGAGAAGCCCAGGCCGATGTTGATGAACGATGGCGAGAAGGTGGCGCCGGTGCCTTCCGGCAAATCGACGCGCGTCTCGGGTATCTCGCCAAAGTCGAGCGACATGACGCTGAAGCCCAGGGCGCTGTTTTTGCCCACGCGCTGGGCCACGCCGAACGAGCTCATGGTGATGCCCGTGCCTTCGAGATAGATGCCGTGCGAGGCCACCACCTCGGTCTGATGGATGCGGGCCATGCCTGCGATGTTGAGGCGCATGGCTTCCACGCCGCTGACCATGCCCGTGGCCATCGTGTGCAGACCGGCACTGCGGGCCCACGGGTTCATGAGCAACTCATAGGCGCCTGCTTCACCCTGACGGTCGGGGTTGCCGGCGGTGGCGGGATGCCAGGCAGCCAGCAGGAGTACGGCGCAGATTGCGAGGTAAAGTCTCTTATTCATAAAACTGATTTTCAAAATCATTTTGCAATGGGAAAGAGGCGGAGACGGGCATGGCCCGCCTCCCCTTGTACCTTTTTCATTACAGCCCCGAGGGGTCGAACTCGCGGTTGATGCCGAACCACTTGATCGTGCGTTCACCCAGTCCCGGCGCGTCGATGTGGATCAGGTACACACCCGAGGCGATGGGGATGCCCTTGTGGTTTTTCAGGTCCCATTCCACGTCGGGCGCATACTGGGCGCGGGCCACGGCGCGGTTGTTGCCCTGGGGCACGACGCCCACCTCGTCGCGGTCGTAGCGGCGGATAAACTTGCCGTCGAGCGAGTAGATGGTCACCGTGCACTTGGCCGGCAGGTTGGTGATCTTCACCAGCTTGTCGAACTGGGTGCTCTCGTAGTCGGAGAAGCCGTAGTACGGGTTGGGCACCACGTTGATCATGTCGAGGGCATTCTCCACTTCGGGCTGCGTCAGCTCGGAAGGCGCCACGCCCTCCAGCTTGAGCCGGTAGGTGGGATAGCCGTTGTAGTCGCCCGTGCCTTCGACCACCTGGTAGGGGTTGTCCACGCGCAGCTTGATGCGCACCTCGTTGGGCACGAGGCCTTCGGCATAGCTGAGCATGCGCTCGCCGGGTGCCGTCATGGCGATGCCCGTCCAGGTGATCCACTTGAGGGCCTTCACCTTCTTGAGGGGCGAAGAGCTGATCTCGGGATCGAGGCGCTGGCGGATCTGCTCACAGCCGTCGTATTCCTGGTTGGTCACGTAGATCATGTGCTGACCGCCAGCCACGAAGTTGAAGATCGTGGTGAAGGTCTGGGTGTTGAGGAAGAGCTGCGAGGTGGGGTTGAACATCATGTCGCGCCCGGTGGGCTGGCCGTCGTCGTAGGCGTCGCAGAACGGGTTCTCGCAGTCGTACACCGAGTTTTCGCCAAAGAAGATGTTGAGGCGCTTGCCCGTCTCCACGTCGATGGCGTAGCCCGGGAACCAGCCCATGCCGCGGCCGTCGCCGTCAGGATCGGGCTTGCCGTCACCATCGGCGTCGTCCTTGCCCACCGACTCGCCATAGCGCACGTCGAACTGGTCGCGGTCGCCATCGACCAGCAGGCCGAGGTCCTTGTAGGCGTCGGTGGCCGTCTCGACGATGACGCAGCGGCTCCACAGCTCCTTGTTGGGCGTGAGCACGATATCGACGTTGTTCACCTCGCGCAGCAGCTGGGCGTCGCGCACGATGTTGCCATTCTTGGTCCATGCCGGCGTCACGTAGAAGGGCGGCGTGCCCGTGGGCCGCGCGCGGTAGTCGCAGATCTGGAAGGGCACGAAGTAGCCGTCGCCGATTTGCGAAAGCGCCTGCTTCTGGTCGAGCAGGAAGTCGGGCTCGCCGGTGCGGGTAGCCACGAAGTTGAAGGCGCCCGGGAAGGGCGAGTTGGGCTCGTCGTCGCGCACGCCCGAGAACCAGAAGGGCTTGGTCGGGTCGGCGTACTCGATGGTGGCCCCGATGGCGCCGTTGTCGCCTTCGGGATCGTCGCCCACGTCGATGGTCTGCTTGACGGTGATCGAGAAGCCGTACTGTGCGAGGATCTGCTCGTTGAGCGTCTCGATGGTGCGTTCGGAGATGACCGGCGTGGAGGGGTTGCTCAGGTCGGTGAGCTGCCAGCGGGCGTTCTTTTCGAGCACGTCGTCCGACATGTCGCTGTCGATGAAGGTCAGCTCGAACTCGCCGTCCACCACGTCGAGCGGGTTGAAGATCTTGACATCGACGGGGCCGCCACCCGGCTTGTAGGTGATGGTGCCGTCGAAGGTGCCGTCGAGGATGGCGCGCTCGGTCTCTTCCGAGATGTCGAGGAAGTTGCCACCGGCGCCCACGCCGTCGAGGCGCGTCACCACGGCGCCATCGCCGTAGTCGGCATGGATGGCGCGATCGACGACGGGCCGCGGGATGACCGTGTAGGTCTTGATGTTGCGGTCCGAGTCGATATAGCTGCGCTTCTGGCCGATGCCCGTGGTGGGGTCGAAGGATTCATAGTTGTTGTAGCCATAGGCTACGGCCAGGAAGTAGTACTTCTTGTGGTTGATGAGGCGGGTGTCGGAGCCCGTGGCGAAGGCATCGGTGGTGATGCGGAAGGTGTGGCGGACACCCTTGTCCTCGCCATCGACCATCAGCTGCGGGATCCAGATGGGCTCTTCAGTGGGCGACTCCTCGGCAGCCGACCAGTTGAAGATCTTGCCTATGCCGTTCTCGATGTCCACCTGATAGATGAGGCGTGCCTTGGTGGGATCGTCGAGGTCGCCACGCGTCACCTCGGGCCCCTTGAGCTGGTAGATCTTGTAGCCTTCGAAGCGGTAGAGGCTGTCCTCGACGCCTTCGGGGGCGCGCAGGTCACGTGCGGTGTACTGCTCGTAGGCGTTGTTGGAGGTCAGCGTGTCGTTGGTCAGCACGGCGATGACCTCGCGGTCCAGCTCGATCCAGTCCACGTCGGGGGCATCGGGACCACGCGTGATTTCGAAGCAGTTGTCGAACAGGGCCTGCGCCAGGTCGTCGGCGAGGAGCAGGCGGCGGATGTCGGGGCAGGGGTATTCGAGCTTGGGCACCCATACGGCACCGATGATCAGCTCGTTGATGGCGCTGGGCTCCAGCTTGAACGGACCCGAGGCCTGGATGGTACGGCGGTCGTATTCGGGCAGGTCGGCCGTACACATGGACCAGCCGTTGGGGTCGTTGGGCGGATCGGTGAAGGCATAGCTGATGGGTACGCCGTCCTGGTAGCCGTCGTCGCCGTAGGTGAAGGGCGAGCCGTCGCGCCAGCTACCCGACAGGTAGTTGTAGAACTCCTGTGCCGTCTGCGGGTCGGTGGTACCCGGCGGGGGGTTGCCCACGCCGCCGTTGTTGTAGTAGGTAAAGGCGCTCATGCCGATCTCCTCGCCGAACTCGTTGAGGGGCCCGCGGAAGTAGTCGATACCGATGATGGGGATGTCGGTGCCATAGGTGTTGACGCCGCCGGGGCACGAGGTGCCCACGTCGCCGTCTTCGGCATCGGCATTGTAGGTGTAGGCCAGCGAGCGCGAGGTGTCGCAGCCCACGTAGTCGTCGGTATAGCAGCCGAGGTCGGCGTCCACCCACATGGCGAAGTAGGTGGAGTCGATGTCCTCGATGGCGCGGTTGATCAGCTTGTAGCGCTGAAAGGTCATGTCGTTGATCTCGTCGTTGGTGCTGTAGCTGAAGGCCTGCACCTGCACTTCCATCTGGATGGGCGTACTGCCGGCCGACTCGGTGTGGATGTTGCCGTTGTCGTTGTAGATCCAGAAGATCATCTGGTCGGGGAAGGAGGTGGGCTCGGCATCGCAGCCCCGGATCTCGACGATGGGGAAGTCGCCATCGAGCGGGTTATAGAGGCCGTCGCCGTTCTCGTCCCAGAAGCCGGCCAGGCCCTGGCCCGTGTTGGGCAGCTCGAACTCGTTGATCTGGAAGAAGAAGGGGTTGCCACGGGCGGGCCAGCCCTTGACGCCGCGCGGGATCATGTCGGGGTCATACTCGGTACCGTTGGCCTGGGCCTGCTCCCACAGGGCGCGGTGCAGCTCCACTTCGCGGCCGTACACCTCGAAGAAGCGGTCCCACCGGTTGCAGACTTCCAGGTCGGTGGTGCCCGTCTCGGGATCGAGGGGGCCGGGCCAGAAGTCGGAACCGTTGCCGGCGTTGCCATAGGTCTGTGCGGCCACCTTCAGGTTGCCTGCGGGGTCGTAGCCGCCGAGCCACACGGCGCCGGCAAAGATGGACGACACCTCGGGCTCGCCCGGGTCGACGTGGGGCACGACGTATTTGCCGTCGTTGCGGTCCCACCACACGTCGCCGCCGGTGGTCAGACGCGCCCGCACGTTGTTGATCTTGCCGCCGTTGAGGCGGTCGACGCCCTGGTCGATCTGGGCCTTGGCGGTGGTGCAGGCTTCGCGATAGCGCACCTGCTGCTGATCGTTGTCCTTGGGCTTGTTGTGCAGCTCCGGGTTGATGTGGGCAGAGGCCGTCCCCGCAAGGAAAAAGGCCGCTGCGCCCAAAAGCCACATTTTTACGTATCGCATGATGTAGAATTTTGACATGACGAAAAGTATTGCGTGAAGGGCGGGCGGCCTGCGCGGTGGCATTTGCCGAAAGGCGCACAGACGGCCCGCCCCAAAATCCAAATCAGAACTGCAGGATGGCCCCCACGTACATGCGTCGCGGCAGGCTGTAGAAGTTGGGATTGAGCATGGCCCACTGGTACGATGCCAGGTAGGCTTCGATGCTGCGTCCCGACGCACCTACCTCTTCGAGCTGACGCGCGCCGCGGCCCGTGGCCAGATAGCCGTCGTCGCTGGGCGAGCCCGTAGCCGGATATACCGCGATGATGTTGCGGCGATCGAGCAGGTTGGACACGCGGAAGTAGACGTTGAGGCCCAGCGGGCGGGCGGCATCGGGCTTGGTCAGGTTGAAGTCCTTGTCGATGCGCATGTTGATGGTGAAGTTCCACGGCAGGCGTGCGCCGTTGATGGAGCCTTCGGTGCCCTGGCCGCCAAAGGGCGCGGGCGTGGTCTTGCGCGTGTAGGGACGTCCCGACACGGCCACCGTCTGCAGGTTGATGCCCGCGTTGGCGAAGATGTCCACGCCGTTGACGCGGGGACCGTTGTAGCGGCGGCCCGAGCCGTAGCGGTAGTCCAGGATGACGTTGATGCGGTGGCGCTCGTCGAACGACAGCGGGAACAGGGTGCGCTGGATGCCGCGGCTCGACAGGCCACGCGAGGTGTTGGCGTCGGAGCCGGTGCCGTCGGCGAACTGGAGCGTGTAGGCCACGTTGAGCGACACGTTGCCGGTGCGGCGCAGGTCGTACTGGAAGGTGAAGCCCTTCACCGTACCGAAGTCGAGGTTGTCGTAGGTCTCATACTGGTTGATGGGCGCGGGCAGGAACAGGAAGTAGCGCGCCTGGATCATGTCGCGCATCTCCTTGTAGTAGGCCGCGATCTTGAGGGCCGAGGTGTTGGTCAGCTTTTGCTGGAAGCCGACCTCGTAGTCCACGGTGCGCTCGGGCTTGAGCGCCGGGTTGTTCTTGATGCCGGTGCGGGTGGCGAAGTAGAAGTAGTCGAGCGCCGTGGCGATGGTGTTGGAGGGCGGGCGCTGCACCAGGATGTCGTAGTGGGCGAAGAAGTTGGCCTCGTCTGAGATGGGGAACGAGAAGGCCAGACGCGGCATGAAGTTGACCTGCGGCTCGTAGTCCTGGAACGAGATGGAGGGGTCGTAGTCGCGCGCCTGGATGTTGGGGTTCTCCACCGTGTATTTGGGGAAGACCAGCTCGCCACCGAAGATCTCGGTGCCGTCGTTGACCTGGGTGCCGTTGGGGCGGTACCAGGTGTCGCCATGGCGATAGGCTTTCACCACCGTGCCGTTGTCTTCGGTGACGTACACCTTGTAGTCATCGCCGATGTTGCCGGGGCGCTCGCCGCCAAACTTGGCGTGGAAGTCGGCGGCCGTCATGATGTCGTAGAGCGAGTAGGGATCCTTGAGCACCTTGGTGTTGGCGTCGTAGCGATCGACGCGCAGACCCACGCGGAAGATCACGTCCTTGAAGGTGAACTTGTCCTGGATGTAGGCGGCCGTGTAGATGGGGCGGTTGGGTGCGACGGGGAAGGTGCGCACGCCATTGGCATCGGTGGCCGTGAAAAAGTCGTCGAAGGTGACGCCGTCGAGCAGGTTGCCCAGGTAGTCATAGCCGTAGTAGTCCAGGCCGACGAGGCCATACTGGTCGTTCAGCTCCTTGGGGCTGAACATGTCGAGGCGCAGGTCGGCCGGGTCGAGTGCATCCACGTTGACGAACTCGTGGAGCGACTGCCCCGTCAGCTCGCGCACGCGCTGGTAGAAGTACAGGTCTTCGGGCGCTTCGATCTGGGTGCCGTAGATGGGCACGGGCGTGCCGAAGAGGGTATCGACGTAGAGCACGTTGGTGGTGTCCACGCCGAGGATGTGGCGGTTGGCCGACTGCTGGGCGATGACCCAAAGCGAGCGCGGACTGATGCTGTAGCCACGGCGCGTGCGCTGCTCGTACGTCACGCCGAGCTGGATGTAGTGGCGCCCCTTGTCGGAGCTGCCGGGCACGAGCTCGAACGAGGTCTTGGCATTGAAGGTGTAGATGTCGCTCTGGCTCTTCTGATAGCGGTTATAAACCTGGCCCACGTTGGTGTGCAGGCCGAAGATGCTGGTGTAGAGGTTGGACATGAAGCCGTTGACGGCGATGTACTGGTTGATGTCGTTGGCGTCGTCCACCACGTTGTTGTAGTTGACCAGCACGGGGTTCTTGTCGCCGGGCGTGTAGCCGGTGAACACCTGGCGGTAGTCGTTGTGCGTGGGCGGGAAGTCGCTGAAGTCGAAGGTGGGCTCCCACTCGTAATCGAAGCGACCGATGTAGCCGTAGTCGAACAGGCGATCCTCGTGATGCGGGTCGTATACGAGGAAGTTGCTGCGCTCGTAGCCGAACTGCAAGGTATAGCTGGCGTTCTGGATCACGCCGCCGGCACGTGCCGCCTTCTCCTCGTCGGTAGCATCGTCGGGCAGGGTATTGCCCATGCCCAGGCGATGGCGCAGGCGCACGTTGGTGCGGTAGCGCGTGCTGTAGGAGGTGGGGTTGTTGTGGCTGTTGAAGACGCGCCAGCCGCCGGGTGTAAACTGATTCTGGATGTCGCTATACGTCCCCGTGAGGGTCAGGTCGATAGCCTTGCTCAGGCGGGCGTCGAGCTTGAAGGTGAGGTCCACCGTCTGGCGGTCTTCGTAGGGCTTGTAGTCGAGCGCATTGACGTGCTCGTTGGTGTACTGCTCGCCGATGGGTGCTGCCCCGCCACCGAGGATGGTGATGGGGTTGGCTTCCATCTCCTGCAGCACCTCGTCCTTGACGCGATAGACGGGGATGGCGGGCGGATCGTCGTCGCGCTGCTTGAGCAACTGGCCGGCCAGGCGGAAGCCCAGCACCGACTCGCCATTTTTGTTCTTGAGCAGCGGCCCGCTGACGTTGCCGTTGATGAGGTTGTATCCGTAGGGATCGAGAAACTCGGAAGTCTCCACTTCCACGCCGCCGGTGAAGCGGCTCGACGGGCCCTTGGTCGTGATCGAGATGATACCACCGGTCACGTCGCCATACTGGGCTTCGATGCCGCCGGTGATGACCTGCAGCTGGTCGATCTCGGTCTGGGGCACCATGCGCCCGAAGACGCGCACGCCGTCGAGGTAGTAGTTGGTGGCGTTGGAGCGCGAGCCCTTGACGTTGAGCGCCCCCCCTTCGTCGGACGAGGCGATGCCGGCCGTGGTGGCGGCCAGGGCATTGACGTTGCGCGTGGGCAGCTTCTCGATCTGCTCCGAGGTGAGGGTACCACCCGTCGAGGTGTTGTCCTGTTCGATGAGGGGCACCTTGTACTCCTTGACCACCACCTCTTCGAGCACGATGCCCCCTTCGGAGCTCATGGTGATATCGAGGCGGTTGGCCTTGCCGTTGTACACCACCACGCCGGTGATGCGCTGGGTGGGATAGCCCAGGTAGCTCACCTCGACCTCGTAGGTGCCCGGGTCGATGTTGCCGATGCTGTAGTTGCCGTCCAGGTCGGTTTCGGTGCCTGTGACGAAGTTGCCGTTTTTCTTGAGCACTACGTTGGCGAACAGGAGGGGTTCGCCGTTTTCGTCAGTCACCTTGCCCTGGAGCGAGGTCTGGGCCATAGCGGCCACCCCCAGCACAAGGAAACTGCCAACAAGGAGTAGATAACGTGCCATAAAATCGCGTTTTGTGATTGCGTATCCGTTTTGCCGAAAGGCCAAAAGTCGAACGAGCTGCCGTCAACTCAGCACAATGATACTGAAAACGGCATGGGTGGCAAAAGTACCTTCCGATAGTCACTCCATGCAGGGAAAAAAGATTCGGGCGCGTCTGGCCGACAAAGGTTCAGGCAGTCGGCTGCGTTTCTTTCCGATTCTTCAAATTTACAGCGCTTTTGAGGGGCACAGCATCCAAGCTGAGGGCTTCGTCTGTGTCCTTACACCACTTTTGTCAGATTGATTACCAAAACGCCATCTCGATCCTGCCCATGAAAAAAAGAACCCTGTTGCTACCCCTGCTCCTCTATCTGGCTGCCTGCAGCACCGCGTCGGAAGAACGCACCACCTGGCTGGCCGAGCTGTACGTGCGCTACCTCGTGCCCGAATCGCAGATCAAGGCCGAAGCCACCTTCATGGCGGGCGATTCGGTGGCCACGGCCCGTCCCCTCGCCCTCAGTGGCGACGTGCGCTTCAATGGCCACGTCATGGGGCGCCGCCAGGTGGCCGACAAGCTCATCCGGTACAACTACGAGAACGTAGGCCCCCAGCCCGACACGGTGGCGTTCGCATGGCCCCACCCCTTCCGCGACCATACCCTCGAGCTGCGCCGCCCCATGCCCCGCATCGACAGCTTCCGCCTTTCGGCAAACGGCGAAGCGCTCCAACTTGCCCTCGCCCCCCCGCTCCAGCCCGACGAACAGGTCGTCGTCATGCTGCTCGACTCGCTGCAGCGCGCCACCTCGCTCACGGTCGTCGGGCCCCAGCCGGCATCCTTCGCCCTGCGCACAGGCGCCAACGACAAAGGGGTGCCGCAAGCGACACCCCGGCAGTACTATCTCGTCAGGAAAAACATCCGCATCGAGCAGATCGAAGACGGCCGCGTCACCCTCATCCTCGAGACCTACTCGGAACTCAAGGACCTGAGCCAATGAAACAATGGTTGAGGGTTGAGCGTGTAGCGTTGAGGGTTTTTTCAAAGAGGAATCGAG
>CAYNYN010000024.1:0-19754 GCA_964401445.1 uncultured Saprospiraceae bacterium
GCTACGCCGCGATGTTGAGTTTGAAAATGCGTTGCGTGCCGTTGCGTTGCTTTGGCTTCAGCAAACACCGTGGCCCTCTGTGTGCACTCAGTGCAACTCTGTGATGAAAAAATTGCGTCCACACATCGAAAAAGGATGCTAATTTTGTCTTGCCATCTCTCGTTTTCACCAAATAAAATTCACACCCATGGCAAGGCAGATTGACCAACTTCTCGAAAAGTACGGCGAAAGCCACCAGAACCCGACCAACAAGCTCATTCACTGGCTGTGCATTCCGGCCATCATGTTCAGCTTGTTCGGCTTGCTGTACGCCATTCCGTTTCCCGTCGAAAGGGGGCTGTTCACCAACTGGGCAGCCGTGTTGCTTGCCGGGGCCCTGATCTACTATCTGCGCCTTTCCGTACCGATGTTCTTCGGCTTCGTCGTAATTGGCGGACTGCTGCTGTGGGGCAATCACGCCCTGTACGAGTCGCTGGGCAGCGATCCGGCCGCACTCGTCAAGGTGTCGCTCGCCATCTTCGTGGTCGCCTGGATCGTGCAATTCGTCGGCCACAAGATCGAGGGCAAGAAGCCGTCTTTCCTCGAAGACATCCAGTTCCTGCTGATCGGTCCGGCCTGGCTGCTTCATTTCATTTTCAAGAAGGTGGGTATCAGCTACTGAATCTGATGGTTGAGACTCGCTGCCACGATAATTGGGACCTGTCCCGGCTTGCGGGAACAGGCTGCTCGATGTTGATAGCCGCTGCGCGGCCTGTTGAGACGCCGCATTCGCGGCGATGTTGAGCGGATGCACTTCGCAATATCCGGAACTCTTGTCTTGTGAGTCCATGGTCTATCGTCCATCGACTTTTTCAATAGGAGGCTAAACGAACAGGGTAGCGGTGCGTACGGGATGTGCGCGCCGCTATGCCATTTTGCGAAAGCTTATTTAACATAATATAAATTATGGAACAAAAGGGGTAGGAAAGCTCGTGGCCCGTACATTTGCCGTCCAAAAACACATCCTATGCGCATCGTATTCATGGGCACGCCGGAATTTGCCGTGCCTTCGTTGAAAGCCCTGATGGACGCCGGACATGAAATCGTCGGCGTCGTCACGGCCACCGACAAACTGGGCGGCCGTGGCAAAAAGCAACTGTTGCAGTCGCCCGTGAAAAAATTTGCCGAGGCGCACGGTCTGCGCGTGCTGCAGCCCAAAAACCTGAAGGATCCGGCCTTCGTCGCCGAGCTCGAAGCGCTGCAGCCCGAGCTGGCCGTGGTCGTCGCTTTCCGCATGTTGCCCGAAGTCGTCTGGAGCCTGCCGCCCAAAGGCACCATCAACCTGCACGCATCCCTGTTGCCCAAATACCGCGGTGCGGCGCCCATCAACTGGGCCATCATCAAGGGCGAAAAAGTCACGGGTCTGACCACCTTTTTCATTCAGAAAGAGATCGATACGGGCGACATCATCCTGCAGCGCGAGATGGAAATCGGACCGGACGAAACGGCCGGTGAACTGCACGACCGGATGATGGTTGCAGGTGCCGAGCTGGTCGTGGAAACGGTAAAGCTCATAGAATCAGGTGATTACGATCTTAAAAAACAGGACGATTCGCTGGCGACGCCTGCACCCAAAATTTTTCACGAAACCTGCCAGATCGACTGGGATCAGCCGGTGGACAGGGTGTACGACTTCATCCGGGGCTTGAGCCCCTACCCTGCTGCCTGGACCACCTTTCAGGGCAAGCAACTCGACATTTACCGCTGCAAAAAGGAACCGGCGAAACACGACCTCGAGCCGGGCACCTGGCAAACGGACGGCAAAAAATGGCTGCGCTTTGCGGCACGCGATGGCTTCATCTACGCCACCGAGGTCAAGCTTTCCGGCAAGCGCAAAATGGCCATCGACGAGTTGCTTCGGGGGTTGCGACTCGACGATGGACGATAGACAATAGACGATAGACGGTGGATGGCATATAGAAGCGAGTCTCAACCGTCTCGGTTCCATCGTCAATTCGCGGAATTTGCATTTCTTGCGGCCCGCCTGCCAAATGAGAACCGGATATGAAGAAGAAAATCCTCGTGGCCGGAGCCGGCCGATCTGCCACGGCCGCCATTCGATACCTGCTCGACGTAGCCAGTGAAAAGGACTGGGAAGTCATCGTTGCCGACGCCAACCTCGAGCTGGCGCGCAAGAAGGTGGCGGATGCCCCTGCGGGCCATGCCACACAGTTCGACATCACCGACCCGGAGATGCGCGCCCGGCTGGTCGGTGAAGCCGACGTGGTGGTTTCGCTCATGCCGCCGCATTTGCATTTGCTGCTGGCAAAGGAATGCCTGAAGCAGGGCAAGCACCTCGTGACGGCCAGCTATGTCTCTACCGAGATGTATGCGCTTTCTGAGGAGGTGCGCCTCGCCAACCTCGTGTTCATGAACGAGATCGGCCTGGACCCGGGCATCGACCACATGTCGGCCGTGCGCAAGATTCACGAAATCAAGGACAAAGGCGGCCGGCTCACGGCCTTTCGCAGCTACACGGGCGGTGTGGTGGCGCCCGAGAGCGCCGACAATCCCTGGCGCTACAAGTTTACCTGGAACCCGCGCAACGTGGTGTTGGCGGGCAAGGGCACGGCCCAGTTCCTGGAAGGGGGGCGCTACCGCTACGTGCCCTACCATCGCCTGTTCCGGCATACGCGCAAGATCGAGGTGGAAGGGCTTGGCGCCTTCGAGGTGTACCCCAACCGCGACTCCTTGCTGTATCGGGAAGCGTACGGGCTCGAAGACATACCCGAGCTCTTCCGGGGCACGATTCGCTATCCCGGTTTTTGCGAAAGCTGGCATGCCCTGGTCACCCTCGGCCTCACCGACGACTCCTACCCCATCCTCGAATCCGACCGGCTCACCTGGCGCCAGCTGATGGATGGCTACGTCTCCTCGCTGATGGAGGGCGACGGCACCGAAGAGAAGGTGGCGCGCCTGCTGGGCACCTCGATCGACAGTGCCCTCATGGACCGGCTGCGCTGGCTGGGCCTGTTCGAGGATCGGCCCATCGTGCGGGCCCAGGCCACACCTGCACAGTTGCTCGAGGACCTGCTGCTCGAAAAATGGCAACTGAAGCCCGACGACAAGGACATGGTCATCATGCAGCACGAGTTCGAGTACGAGCTCGACGGGGAGCGCTTGCTCGACAAATCGACCCTCGTGATGAAGGGCCGCAATGCCGAAGACACGGCCATGACGCGGCTGGTGGGGTTGCCGCTGGCCATCTTTACGCGCTTGCTGCTCGAGGGGCGCATCAAGCAGACCGGCGTCCAGATCCCCATTCAGCCTGAGGTGTACGAGCCCGTGCTCGAAGAGCTGGAGCGGCTGGGCGTGCGCTTCGTCGAAACGCGCCTTCGCTTGCCCTGACCCGAATTTTTGCGCTATCTTGATCGCCCTTTTCCCGAAAGGGAGAGGTTTTTGCCGCAAGGCGCCCGATCATCAATTGCAGTGCATGGAACGGAAGCAGAAGGCCATCGAATGGACCAAATACGCGCAGCTGGACGAGGTTCCCGAACCGTACAGGCGCTTGCTCGACGAGGCAGCCCACGGCTGGGCCAAGGCGTGGGCCCCCTATTCGCGCTTTCTCGTCGGTGCCGCCGTCTTGCTGGACAATGACGTGGTATTGAGTGCGGGCAACCAGGAAAATGCGGCTTACCCCATGTGCCTGTGTGCCGAACGGGCCGTGCTGGCTGCGGCCACGGCCCAGTATCCGGGCGTGCCGGTGCGTGCCCTGGCCATCAGGGTGAAGAATCTGCGAAAGAAGCTGGCCGAGCCGGCCACGCCTTGTGGCGCCTGTCGCCAGGTCATCTATGAGACCGAGCTGCGCCAGGAAGGCCGTCCCATCACGCTCGTGCTGCAGGGCGAGGAGGGGCCGGTGGTCGTCATCGAGGGCATCACCCACCTGTTGCCATTTGGCTTCGACAATTCGGCCCTGTAGCCCCCTACCCCTTTGGCTCCTGCCCTTGCCACCTGGTCAGCCGCTCGAGGTCTTCGGGCGTGTCGATGCCCACGGAATCCTTTTCCGTCACGAGCACGCCGATGCGATAGCCGTGCGCCAGCCAGCGCAGTTGCTCGAGCGACTCGGCCGCCTCGAGCTTGCCTTTCGGCAAACGCGCCACCTCCTGCAAGGCTTTTGCCTGGAAGGCATAGGTGCCGATGTGCTTGTAGTATTCGGCCACCTCGAGCCACTCGTCCTGCCCCACCCCGCGGACATGCGGAATGGGTGCCCGGCTGAAGTAGAGTGCCTGTCGGCTTTCGCCAAACACCACCTTGACCACGTTGGGATCGAACAGCTCCTCGCTGCGCTGCAGCCGGCAGGCCAGCGTGCCGATGGGCCACTGCCCCCGTTGCATGAAATCCGCCAGCTGGCGCACGGCGGTGGGGTCGATGAACGGTTCGTCGCCCTGTACGTTGATTATCAGGCCGTCGTCGATGTGCAGCGCCTTCGCCGCCTCGGCCACGCGGTCGGTGCCGGAAGGGTGGTCGGGGCGGGTGCGCACCACTTCGGCGCCCCACTGCAGGCACACGGCCTCGATGCGCGCGTCGTCGGTGGCGACCACCACCCGATCCAGGCCGGCGGCACACACGCGCTGCCAGGTGTGCACCACCATGGGGCGGTCGCCAATGGTGGCAAGGGGTTTGCCCGGGAAGCGCGTAGAGGCATAGCGCGCAGGGATGATGGCGGTGGTTTTCATAACTTTGAGCCCAATTTGAAACAGATATGCGTATCGTCTGGTGTTTGTGGTGCAGTTTGCTGGGGTATTTGCCTTTGAAGGCCACGGGCGACAGCCTGCACTACCTGACCCCGCAGGATTCCCTCCAGCTGGTGGTGGACGAATGGCAGCAAAAGTACGTCATTCACCATCTGGAAAAAGGCCAGACGCTGTATTCCCTCGCACGGTTCTACGGCTTGCGCCTCACCGAGCTGCTCACCTGGAATCCGGAATGGCGCGCGGAGGTGTTGCCGCAGGGCGCCGCCATCCGCATTCCGCTGCCCGACGAAGCCCTCGTCTGTTACCGGACGCCTGGTTTTGCCGACACGGCCCATGTGCCCGTGTTCTACCGCATCCGCAAACACGACACCTTCTACGGCCTGTCGAAGCGCCTGTTCCACATGGATGCCGACACCATCCTGGCCCGAAACCCCTTCCTCATCGATGGGCTCAAGCCTGGCCAGCTCATCCAGATCGGCTGGCTTTCGGTACACGGTATCCCCGACAGTTTGCGCCGGCAGCGGCGGCACCCGTTGTGGCAGGAAAGCTACGAGCTGCGCGAGCGCTTTCTGGCCGAAGCCATGAGCCGGCCCGTCGTCACGCAGAAAGGTGCTGCTTACTGGAACCGGGAATCGGAAAACAACCGATCGCTGTTTGCCCTGCACGACGAGGCTCCGCGCGGTTCCATCATTGCCGTGACCAACCCGATGACGCGGAGGCAGGTGTTCGTCCGCGTGATCGGCAAGGTGCCCGAGAGTCCTTTTTTCGACAACGTCGTGGTCGTCGTCTCGCCAGCCGTGGCACGGATGCTGGGAGCCATCGACCCGCGCTTTTTCGTAGAGGTGGAATATTTCAGATCGGGTCGATAGACGATGGACAAAAGACCATGGACGATGGACGATAGATGACACAGGCTTACCCACAAAGTGATGTGTTTCAACTTTAAACACTGAACTTTAAACTTTAAACTTCAAACTCAACCCTCAACCAGATACAAAACCAGACCAACGAAAACCTATGGATTACAAGAAAAACGTTCTGGAGACCATCGGCAATACGCCGCTCATCAAGCTCAACAAGGTGGTGGCCGACGTGCCGGCGCTGGTGCTGGCCAAGGTGGAAACGTTCAACCCCGGTCACAGCATCAAGGACCGCATGGCCCTCAAGATGATCGAAGACGCCGAGGCGCGCGGCGACATCAGGCCGGGCGGCACCATCATCGAGTGCACTTCGGGCAACACCGGCATGGGGCTGGCGCTGGCCGCTGCCGTGAAAGGCTACCGCTGCATCTTCACCACCAACGACAAGCAATCGAAGGAAAAGATCGATGCGCTCAAGGCCCTGGGCGCCGAGGTCATCGTCTGCCCCACCAACGTGGCGCCCGACGATCCGCGTTCGTACTATTCGGTGGCCGAGCGCCTGTCGAAAGAGATTCCCAACTCGTTCTGGTGCAACCAGTACGACAACCCGTCCAACGCCCAGGCACACTACGAGAGCACCGGCCCGGAGATCTGGGAACAGACCAAAGGCAGGATCACGCACCTCGTGGTCGGTGTGGGTACGGGTGGCACCATTTCGGGCACGGGCCGCTACCTCAAGGAGAAAAACCCCAACATCAAGATCTGGGGCATCGACACCTACGGCTCGGTCTTCAAGAAGTACCACGAGACCGGCGTGTTCGACCCCAATGAGATCTACCCCTACATCACGGAAGGCATCGGCGAGGACATCCTGCCGAAAAACGTGGACTTCAGCATCATCGACCACTTCGAGAAGGTGACCGACCGCGATGGGGCCATCATGGCGCGCCGCATGGCTCGCGAAGAAGGGCTGTTCATGGGCTACTCCGCCGGCTCGGCCGTGGCCGGCCTGCTGCAGATGAAAGACCAGCTCGGCCCCGACGACGTGGTGGTCGTCATCTTCCACGATCACGGCAGCCGCTACGTCAACAAGATCTACAACGACGACTGGATGCGCGAGCGCGGCTTCCTCGATCGCGAGCTGACGGTGCGCGACGTGCTGGCCCACAAGCCCGACAAATCATTCTGGTCGGTTCGGCCCGGCGATCCCGTGAGCAAGGCCTTCCATCTGATGAAGGAAAAGGATCTGAGCCAGCTGCCCGTCGTGGCCGAGGGCGGCGAGGTGGTCGGATCCATCCACGAAAACAAGCTGCTCGCCTACCTGCTGGAAAACCCTACGGAAAACGGCGACAAGCCCGTGAGCGAAATGATGGACGAGCCGTTCCCCGTGGTTAATGACGACCTGCCGGTGCGCGAGCTGAAGCGCTACCTGACGAAGGAAAACTGCGCCATCCTGGTGAGGGACAAGGCCGGGCAGATGCACATCGTCACCCAATACGACATCCTGCACTCGCTGGATCTCTGAGCCGAGCGTGTCGGCAGGGAAGTTCCCTCCCTGCCGACACCTCTCTCTACCCCACCCGTTTCACTTCGCGTCGCCCACCTGTGTCCAATCGCGACCTTCGAGCAGGCCGTCGAGGTACTTTTCGAAATCTTTGAGTGTGCGAGGCGCACCGTGCTTTTCCCGCACTTCTTTCATCATGTCGCCCACGCGCACGACGATGGTCGTGGTCGGCAGATCGGTGACCACGGTGCCGTCATCGGGATATTCGGGCGAGAAGTCCCAGAAGCCCACTTCGTGTATTTTTTGCCGCAAGGCATCCACTTCTTCCTCACTCATGCGCGTGCGCCAGGTGCCGAGGCGCTCCACGTTCATCTTGCCCACGTACTCGATGGTGCCGTCGGTGTAGAACCGGACCTCGTACACGGGGCAGCGGCCAAAGCAGGAGGAGCGCTTCATGGTCACCATGGCGTAGGCATCAGCTGCCGGGGTAGCCGTGTCGGTGGTCTCGTTCGTTTGGTCGGTCTTTTTGCAGGTAGCTGCAAGCAAGGCACAGCAGGTCAGCGTCAGCATGATCAGGCGCATGGGCAAGGAGTTTTGGTTGTTAGTAACGGGATGCCCAAGATCCACATTGTCGCGGCTTTCGCCAAAAAAAAGCCCGACCGAACGTGGGTTCGGTCGGGCTCATGGCAATGCAGCCAAATGGGCGTCATTTCTTTTTGCGCTTCTTCTGCTGCTGCTCCTGCAGGCGCTGCTGTTCCTTGAGCGCCTGTTCGAGGCGAGCCTGGAAGCCCGATTTCTTCTTCGGTTTGGCCTTGTTGGCCTCCAGCTCCTGCCGGATCTTCTCGTGATCGATGACGTAGTTTTTGGTGACGACCATCTGCGTCACGTTCAGCACGTTGGAGAAGAACAGGTAGCAGGTCAGACCCGAGGCAAACGAGTTGAAGAATACCGTGAACATCAACGGCATGCCGTACTGCATGTACTTCATCATGGACGCGTTGGCGCCGCCACCCATGGCGCTCATGTCCATCTGCTTGCTGTTGTACCAGGTGTACCACACGGTCGTTGCCGCCCACAGGATGGTGAAGAGGCTGATGTGGTTGCCGTACATCGGGATGGTGAAGGGCAGATAGACGATGGCATCGTACGAGCTCAGGTCGGTAGCCCACAGGAACGACTCCTGACGAAACTCGATAGCTGCCGGGAAGAATCGGTACAGCGCAAACCAGATGGGCATCTGCAGAAAGACCGGCAGGCAGCCGCCGAGCGGGTTGACCCCGTACTCGCGGTAGATCTTCATCTGCTCCATCTGCAGGGCCTGCTGGTCGTCCTTGTACTTGGCGCGCAGCTTCTCGAGGACGGGCTTCAGGGCAGCCATTTTCTGCTGCGAGTAGATCTGCCGATACGTCAGCGGATACAGCAGCATTTTGACGATAAAGGTCAGCAGCAGAATGGCCAACCCCTTGCTGCCGATCAGGCCTGCGAGGAAGTCGAACAGCGGGCGGATGACCCACCGGTTGATGGAGCCGAAGATGCTGCGGCCGAAGGGGATGATCTCCTGCAGGTCAACGCCATAGGCGTACAGCGTTTCGAAATCCTTGGGGCCTACGTACATGTCCATCGCAAAGGGCCCATCGTGCGGTACCAGGATGGCCGAGCTGAGCTTTTTGAGGTCTTCGGCCTCGGGATCGAGCACCTCGGTGCGCATCACGGCGCCATTGAAGGCCGTCTCGGGCAGCAGGATGCTGGCAAAAAACTGGTTGCTGTGCGCCAGCCACTTGAGTCGCTGCCCGGTGTAGTCTTCTTCGTCGTCTCGGGTGCACGAGCAGTAATCGGGGTCGTCGTCGGTGGGCTTGTAGTAGATGGTCGAGTAGTTGCGCTCGTACCGGGTGTTGCGCTCCAGCTTGTCGAGCCAGGTCACCCAGTTGAGCACGACGTTTTCCTCGCTGCGGTCCAGGATCTGATCCAGCCCCACGAAATCGACAGTGTACTTGATGTTGTACGAGCCCGGCTCCAGCTCGTAGCGCTGCTCGAACCAGCGCCCCTCGCCGGCATAGGCGCGGAAGGTGATGGCGTTGTCCGATTGCTGCACATCGAAGTAGAGGTCTTCGGTGCTCACCTGGCCGGTGGCTGCAGCAGGCACGGGCAGCAGGTACTCGAACTTGTCCTTGGGGTCTTCGAGCAGGCGCAGGGGCACCTTGTGCTCCTTGAAGGCACTGTCCAGCACCACCTTGTAGTAGTCCTTCAACCACACCTCGCGGATACGACCGCCCTTGTTGGTGAAGGTGACCTCCATGACGTCGTTGCCGAGCTTGAAGGTCTTCAGCTCACCCACGGCAGAAGGGGCAAAGGGACCGAAAAGAAGAGCCATTTCGTTGGCGCGACTCGCCGAGTCCTGCGTCACTGCTGCGGCTTCCTGGGCATCCTTCAGTTGTCTGGCTTCCGCCAAACGAGCCAGACTGTCCTGCCGCACCTGCTCCATCCGAAGGGAATCCTGGATCTGCTGCTGGCGCTGAAGCTCTTCAGGCGAAGGAGCCATGAACTGCTGCCAGGCAATCAGCAAGACGAAAATCAACAGGAAGCCAATGATCGTATTTCTGTCCATCAAGTAGTTGTGTTTTGGAAAAAACGTTCATTCGGGCAATGAGCCCCAGCCCTTTGCCCAAAAGCAGCGCAAAGGTAAAATTTTGCGAAAGCCTGTCCACCGGAAAATCAGCGAACCATGCCGGTATCGGACGGAGCGGGCTTTTCGACAGACAAACGTTCGAACAGCTCGGGTGGAAAATGGTCATACACCTCGATGTCGGTGAGCTTGCGTTGGCCCCGGTCGCCCGAAAGCATGATCGCACCGTAGCGGCTCCAATCGGCCCAGGGCGTGCGGAACAGGGGCTCGGTGTCGGTGTAGTTGCGGTAGAAGTCCCACTGTACCACCAGATGAGTCTTGGGGTCGATGTACACGTGGTATTTGTTTTGCGGCGTCTCCCCTACTCCATTGAATGTCAGCTGGATCACTTCGGCCTGGCGGCCATCCAGCGTGGTGTCGCGTCCGAGGTATTTGAGCGTCACACCCGAATCCTTGAGCTTGTAGGGCATGAACAGCCAGTAGGAGTCGTTGATCCATGCCGACACGCCTCTTTCCAGAAAGTGGCGCAGGCTGTCGGGATCCGTCAGGGCACGCCCACGTATCCACACCTTGCCGGTCGTATCGGGCAGGTGGACGGCCACCACGATGCTGTCCTCGAGCCACTCTATTCGCGCCATCTGGGCGTGCTTGTCCCAATACAGGTGTCGGCGACCGAAGAAATTCCAGGAAAAACAGCAGGCCTGGTCCCAGGCCTTCCGTCCGCCGAGCGCTGCCATGACGCTGTCGGCCAGGGCAATGGCTTCCGGATCGCTCTCTTCGAGGTTGAAACCCGGCGCGGGAGGGTTGACCTCCGTTTCGGCAACGTGTCCCTCCTTCGGGGCCTCGCAACCTGCCAGCAGCAGGCAAGCGATTAGCATCGAGCAAAATACAAATGTCAGGCGATTCATCTATCCGGATTTTGACGCCAAGATAGCAGCAATTGGTGTATTTGGTTTTTTATCTTGGATGGTGAGAAAATTTTGGAAAAGTAAAATAAAAAACCTGAAAAGAAACCCCTCTTGTGCGCGGATCCGGCGGGACACCTTACCTTTATGGTGCGAAATTTGCGACCTACCCCCCTTGCTATCCCTCCGAGACCGATTCGAGTATTGCTGTTACCAGATACTCACTACTAACAAATTATAACCATGAAAAACCTCAAAACCAGCCTGCTGAGGCTGCTGGCATTCGTGGCCATGATGGGGTGCCTGCCTGTACTTTCCCTGGGGCAAACCACCTGCGACCCGGCAGCCGAATTCAACTACGACGCGACGACCTACTGCCAGAACGGCCCTGCCCCCGTGGTGAGCCATTCCACCGGCACCGATGGCACGTATACCTACACGGTGATCGCTGGCGGTCCCACCCTTGCCCTGGATGCCAGCACCGGCGCCATCGACCTGGCTGCCAGCGATCCCGGTCAATACGAAGTGACCAACACGGTCGTCACCATGGGCGCCAACTGCGGCGTGAATGGCGACCTGGTCATCACGGGGGTGATCGACGGTCCGCTCTCGGGCGGCCTGCCCAAAGCCGTCGAGCTGTACGTCATCGCTGACATACCCGACCTGAGCCTATATGGCCTGGGCTCGGCCAACAACGGCGGCGGCAGCGACGGCCAGGAATTCACCTTCCCCAACGTTGCGGTCACTGCCGGCACCTTCATCTACGTGGCTTCCGAAAGCACCGGCTTCCAGAACTTTTTCGGCTTTGCACCGGACTACACTTCCGGCGCCATGAACATCAACGGCGACGATGCCATCGAGCTCTTCTTCAATGGCTCGGTCATCGACGTGTTCGGCGACCCGAACGTCGACGGCTCGGGCCAGCCATGGGAATACCTCGACGGTTGGGCCTACCGCCAGTCGGACACCGGGCCCAACGGCGGCACGTTCGACCTGGCCAACTGGACCTTCAGCGGCCCCAACGCCCTGGACGGCGAAACGAGCAATGCCACGGCAGCCACGCCTTTCCCGACGGGCACCTACTCCTGTGCCGGCGGTGCCACCACCGCCACCTGTACGCGCACCATTCAAATCCTCGCTCCGCCCACTGCCGATGCCGGCTTCAGCCAGCTCACCTGCGGCACCGACCCCGTTCAGCTCAACGCCTCGGGCACGGGCATGTGGTCGGGTGGCAACGGCACGTTCAGCGATCCGTCCGATCCCATGGCCATCTACACGCCGGCTGCATCGGAAGTGGGCACGGCCATCACGCTGACGTGGACGGTCAGCGTGGCAGGCTCGAGCTGCCCCACCGCATCGGACGAGGTCACGATCACCAGCCTGACCCCTGCCGACGCCGAGTTCAGCTATGCGCAGTCGAGCTGGTGTCCCAACGCGCCGGCTGCCGTTCCGAGCCATACCACCGGCACCGATGGCGTGTACAGCTACACCGCGGTCTCGGGCGGCCCCACCCTTGCGCTCGACCCGCAGACCGGTCAGATCGATTTTGCGGCAAGCGACCAGGGCACCTACGAGGTGACCAACACCGTCAGCGGATGCGGCAACCTGGTACTGACCGGCGTGATCGACGGTCCGCTCTCGGGCGGCCTGCCCAAAGCCGTTGAGTTGTACGCGCTGGCCGACATCCCCGACCTGAGTGCCTATGGCCTGGGTTCGGCCAACAACGGCGGCGGCAGCGACGGTGAGGAATTCACTTTCCCGCCGGATGCCGTACCGGCCGGCACCTTCATCTACGTGGCCTCCGAGAGCACCGGCTTCCAGAGCTTTTTCGGCTTTGCACCAGACTACACCACCAATGCCCTGCTGATCAACGGCGATGACGCCATCGAGCTGTTTTGCAATGGCGTAGTCATCGACGTGTTCGGCGAGATCGACGTGGACGGCACGGGCCAGCCCTGGGAATACCGCGATGGCTGGGCCTACCGCGAGCCCTATCCGCCCACCGGGGCCGTGTTCGAACTGAACCAATGGTTCTTCAGCGGCCCCGACGCTCTCGATGGCGAGACGAGCAATGGCACCGCCGCCACTCCCTTCCCGGCAGGTACCTACGCACCCACCTTTGGCGGCACCTGCTCCAATGCCACGCACAGCGTGACCATTACCATCGAAGACACCACGCCGCCCGTGCTCACCTGCCCTGGCGACATGACCATCAACCTCGGGCCGGGAGCATGCGACGCGCTGGTCGCGTTCAGCCTTTCGGCAAATGACGATTGCGATCCCAACCCCACCATCACGCAGACGGACGGCACGGGCCTCGCCAGCGGCGACTATTTCCCCATCGGCACCCATGCGCTCACCTTCGAGGCCAGTGATGCCTGGGGCAACACGAGCAGCTGCACCTTCACGGTTACGGTGCTGGAATACCCGAACCCCGTCACGCAGCTGACCTGTAACGATCAGGTGCAGATCTCGCTCGACGCCAGCGGCAGCGTGGCCATTGGCGCCGACGACCTGCTGGAAGGCGGCCCCTATGGCTGCTACGACGACTACCTCGTCACCCTGCTCGACGCCACGGGCGCCGACCTGGGCACCAACATCGTGGACTGCAGCTACATCGGCAGCACCTGGATGGCCATGGTCACCGACCCCGATACGGGCAACAAGTGCTGGAGCCAGGTCACCGTCGAGGACAAGCTGCCGCCCGTGTTCGATTGTCCAGCAGCACCCATTCCTCTGAACTGCAGCTTCGACATCGGCATCGTGCCGGCGCCGCCGGTGAGCGACAATTGCGGGGTGGCCACCGTCGAGCAAACGGATGAGTACTACCTCGATCAGGACATGTGCGATGATGCCATGGTGCTGGTGGTACGCGCATGGGTGGCCACCGACATTTATGGCAATGTAAGCGAGCCCTGTTTCGACACCATCAAGATCGTGCGCCCCGATCCGACCTTCCCCGCCGACCAGGTTTGGGACTGCAGCGATTTCGCCAGCTATCCAAACATCATCGAGCCGACACTGTACACGGGCTACTTGCCCACCACCGGTTCGGGCATCCCCGGAAACGGCCAGATGGATGGCACCTACTGCATGTACAATTACAGCCATAGCGACGAGCTCACCGACGCCTGTGGCAACTCTTTCAAGATCGTGCGCACCTGGACGGTACTCGACTGGTGCACCAACGAGGTCTTCACCCACCAGCAGATCATCAAGGTGGTGGACGTGACGGCGCCGGTGCTCATCACGCAGCCCTTCACCGTCAATGCCGATATACCCGCCACGCCGCCGGCCCTGTGCCGCTCGACGGGCTTCATTCCTGCACCGACGGTGACGGACGACTGCAACGAGGTGACCATCCAGATATTCACCCCTGTGGGGGAAGCCATCTACGCCAACGGCATCGACGGTTCGGAAGGGGGCTACATCCCTGCCCCGGGCCTCGAGCTGGGCTATCACACCATCACCTACATCGCCACCGATGCGTGTGGCAACAGCACCGAGACGCAGTCCTTCGTTCAGGTCGTCGATGAGACTGCTCCCGTAGCTGTGTGCGATGAGATCACGGATGTCGATCTCGACAGCGACGGCCTGGCAGAAGTGTTTGCGGAAACGTTCGACGATGGCAGCCACGACAACTGCTGCCTCGACCACTTCGAGGTGCGCCGCATGGACCAAGACTGCACCACGGGCCTGGCCGACGACTTCGGACCTTCGGTCACGTTCTGCTGCGACGATGCCAAGAGCACGGTGACGGTCGTATTCAGGGCCTACGACTGCTTTGGCAATTACAACGACTGCATGGTGCAGGTGAACGTGAACGACAAGATCACACCCGTGCTGGGCAACTGCCCGCCGCCGGCTACCATCACCTGCGACGAGTACCTCGACCAATACGCCGTGCCCTACGAGCTGGAAGGCTGCAGTGCCTTCGATGCGTTCGGCAGCCCGGTCTTTTCGGACAACTGCGCTTTCGACGTGCAACACGCTTGCACCGTCGAGCTGGACCAGTGCGGTGCCGGCACCATCACCCGCACCTGGACCGCCACCGACGAGTCGGACAATACCTCGGAAACCTGTACGCAGGTCATCAGCGTGCAGCATCAGTCCGACTGGGTGGTGGAATTTCCCGAAGACATCTTTGCCACCTGCCAGCAAAACGGCAACCTGCCGGACTTTGGCGAGCCCAAAATCATTGGTGAAACCTGCGAGCTGATCGCCATTTCCTACGAAGACCAGGTGTACACTGCCGTGCCGGACGCCTGCTACAAAATCGTCCGCACATGGACGGTCATCAACTGGTGTGTGGTGGGTGCCGAGGTGGATCAGGAAACCGTCGAGGCCAGCGAGCTCGAACTGAACATCGACCTGGACGGCGACGGCGACAAGGATGCCCGTACCTTCCAGGACAGTCGCACCGCCACGGGCGTGGTCACCGATACCGATCCCGACCCGGATCCGTGGGACGGCTTCATCACCTACCAGCAGGTCATCAAGGTGAACGACTACACTGCGCCCTTCATCCTCAACTGCACCGACCGCGAGTTTCTCGACACGGTTGACTGCAGCCCGGGCTATGCCGACCTGAGCGTAGAGATCCTGGACGATTGCAGCACCTCGTTTACCGTGAGCTGGGATATCGACCTGGGCAGCGACGGCACGACGGACATCCACGATTCGGCTTCGGGCGTAGGCATCGGCAATTTCAGCGGTGCCAATGGAGAATACCCCTACGGGACGCACGTGATCACCTATCAGGTGATGGACCAGTGCGGCAACAGCACGGCTTGTTCGTTTACCTTCACCGTACGCGACGGCAAGAAGCCGACGCCCTACTGCCAATACGGGCTGACGATCGAGCTGATGCCGACCACGGGCATGGTGGACGTTTGGGCCAGCGATTTCGACGCAGGCAGCTGGGACAACTGCCCGGGGGCGCTCACTTTCTCGTTCTCAGACGATCCTGCCTTCAACCATCTGACGTTTACCTGCGACAGTGTGGGCATGATCCCCATCGAGATGTGGGTGACGGATGCGGCCGGCAACCAGGATTTCTGTGAGACCTTCATCCTCGTCCAGGACAACCAGAATGTCTGCGGTTTCGGCAACCCCAGCATCTCCGGTCTCATCGCCACCGAGTACGATGCACCGGTCGAAGGCGTGATGGTCGAGCTCAACGGCGACATGAACTCCTCCATCGCTACCAACGCCTACGGGGCTTACCTCTTCACCAACGTGCCGGCAGGTGGCGACTACACGGTCAAGCCCGGCCTCGACGAAAACCCGCTCAACGGCGTTTCCACCTACGATCTGGTACTCATTACCGCCCATATCCTGAACGAGGACCCGCTCGATTCGCCCTACCAGCTCATCGCTGCCGATGCGAACAACTCGGGCTCCATCACCACGTCCGACCTGGTGGAATTGCGCCGGTTGATCCTGCATGAGATTCCCAACTTCACCAACAACACCTCCTGGCGCTTCGTGGATGCCGACTACGTCTTCCCCGAGCCGGCCAACCCGTGGTACGAGCCCTTCCCCGAGGTGTTCAACGTCAACAACCTCGACGCCGACGTCATGGGTGCCGACTTCGTGGCGGTCAAGATCGGGGACGTGAACGGCAGCGCACAGACGTCGAGCGCGTTCCTCGGCAGCGAGGCGCGCAAGGTGGGCACCTGGACCATCGAGGTGCCGGACCGGACGGTCCAGCCCGGCGACGAGATGACGGTGACCTTCGAAGCAGGGCGGCGCGACATCGCGGGCTTCCAGCTCACGCTCGCCTTCGACCGCGAGGCGCTCGAGCTGGTCGACATCCGCGAAGGGGCCTTGCGCAAGGATCACCTCGGTCTGAGCCACCTGCACGAGGGTGCCATCACCATGAGCTGGAACGGCGAGGCGCTGCCGCGCGAGCTGCTCTCGCTGACGTTCCGCGCGACAAAGGCTGGCCGCCTCAGCCAGCTGCTGCAAGCCAACTCGCGCTTCACGAAGGCCGAAGCCTACGACGCCCAGGGCAACCTGCTCGACGTGGCGATCGACTTCGGTACCACCGTCAGCGGACCCGAGTTCGCCCTGTACCAGAACACGCCCAACCCGTTCGGTGAGCGTACGGTGATCGGCTTCACGCTGCCCGAGGCAGCACATGCCACGCTGACCATCTCGGACGTGACGGGCAAGGTGGTGCGCGTCATCGAAGGCGACTTCCAGGAGGGCTACAACGAAGTGGCACTCGCGAAGGGCGACCTGCCCGAAGGCGTGCTCACCTATCGCTTGCGCACGCCCCAACACGAAGCCGTGCGCAAAATGGTGGTCATCGGGAAGTGATGGCCGAGAGGCTATGGGATCTTTTCCCTTGTACAAAAGAAAGTGCGCTATCGGAATTCGGTCCGATAGCGCACCTTTTTTTGCCGAAAGGCAGCGCAAACGAAAACAACGATTACGCCTTGCCGCCGTGCAGTTGGTCCTGCAAGGCCTTCAGTTCATCCCATTTGCCTTCGGCAGCCAGTTTGGCCTGTTGCGGCCAGGTGGTCGGGTCGTGCACCTTGTACCTGTTGCCGGCGGCAGTGAGGATCTCCCGAATGCGTTCCGGCGTGGAGGCCGCCAGATCGGCAAAGGTGCGGATGCCGGCCTGTTGCAACAGCTCGGAAATCTTGGGGCCGATGCCTTCTATTGCGGTCAGGTCGTCGGCCGGTGGTTCCTCGCCGCCAGTCATGGCAGCGCCCAGCGCCGCCGCTGCCGGCTCGTGCTGGTTGGCCTGCTGCTGCCCCTGCCCGGCTTCCTCGAGGGCCTGCTGGGCTTTGCGCAGTTTGGTTTCCATCACCGCCAGGTCGGCCTCGAGGGAGCGCACGCGCGCGCGTAGCCCATTGTTGTCTTTCTCCAGCTCGTCGTGCTTGTACTTGAGGCTCACATGGTCTTTCTCCAGCCCCAGAAACCGTTCCTTGAGACTGGTGTGTTCCTTCAGCAAGGCATCGTGTTTCTTGCGGTAGGCATACCACAGGATGTACCCCAGCAGGACGCCGAGCAGGAATGCCACGACGACCATGATGAGGATCTCGAGCGTATGGTTCCAGAATGCTTCGTTCATGATTTGCGATTTATTTTTTTTAGCAAAAAAGTTATGTGATAGACCCATAGACGATAGACGATGGACGATGGACGATGGATATATGAGACCCATCCACAATCAAGTGACAATCAACTTTAAACACCAAACTTTAATCTGTAAACTCAAATCCTCAACGCTCCACCCTCGACCTTTTTTGCAGGGCAGGCGCTCATTGATCGCCGGACTCGAGAATGATTTCCGCCCTGCGGTTCTTGCGCCGGCCTTGTTCCGTGTCATTGGTGGCAATGGGTTCGGTTTCGCCTTTCGACATGACGCGGATGCGCGCCGGATCGACGCCCTTGCGCACCAGCTCGTCGCGCATGGCCTGAGCACGCATCAGCCCCAGACGATAGTTGGCATCTTCATCGCCGATGTTGTCCGTATGGCCGACGATGGTCACCGTTTCATCCGTCTGTTTGAGGCGCGTAGCCAGCTTCTCGAGGTAGTCGCGCACGCGCTGGTCGATCTCCGCCTGGGTCGAATTGAAGGGGAAGTGCACCTCGATGCGGTTTTCCACCTCGACGATCTCCACCTCCTCGGGTTTGTCGGGCGCGATGAAGTTGAAGTCGAGTGCCTCGATCCATTGGCCCTGGATGCCTTCGGGGGGCGTGAGCCGACGCGAGGAAATGGTCACGCGCTCGTCGGGCAGCGCCTCGCCGAGCATTTCGCGGAAGCGCTGGGCACGGGCCAAGCCCAGATTGGGTTGGCCGGCCGGAGCTTGCTCTCCTTCGTACCATATGCCAATGATCTCGAGGATATTGTCCTCACCCAGGGCTTGTAGCAGCGAGTCCTTCAGCTGCGCGTATCCGGGCCCCGTCTCCAGCTCGGGCGACGACCATTTGGATCCCAACGGATAGGGACAAGGCTGATCGACGGGGGCGGGAGGAGGCGCCTCGGCCTCGACCTCGGACGTTTGGTGGGTGGCTGACGGTGCCTGCTGCTCCCATTGCGGACAGGACTGCTGGATCCGGCAAACGTACCAGTACCAGCTTCCTCCAGCCCACAACACGAACGCCAGCACGGTGAGCCATGCTTTGCCATTCATAGCATGTCGTGTTTTGGTGAAAAATCTCGTGATGGTCTCGTGGGGACGATGGGTTCATGGGCAGGATGCACCAAATTTAATCAACTCTGGCTGAATGCCAAATGCGGGAGGCATTGGTGCCATGAACCCAATACAAAGTGGTAGGGGATAAACCGGTATCGAGGGGCGAATGAGTAATTCCGGGCATTTGCAGAGCGGATTCGAAAAAGGGGAAGAACCGGGGGGATTGAGGCTGCTAAATAATGACGATGGACAATGGGCAATAGACGATGGATACACAAATTTAATTTATAACAATCGTGTATAGCGCCGGTAAATGATGATGAATGTCGCGTAAAGAGGATTTGAAGATTCGAGGAAGCGCCGGTTGAGACCCCCGACGAGTGGGCGCAGGTCGCCTGCGCTCGATGTTGATACGCCGATAACGCGGCGATGTTGAGATGAAAAAACGTTGCGTAACGTGGCGGCGTCGCGTGAGGCATTGGAGAACCGATTTGCCCGATTTCATCGATTCCCCCGATTTTACCAAACTCGGTGGAACTCTGTGTGTACTCTGTGAAACTCTGTGGTAAAAAAGCTGCGTCTTCACTGCGTTTTTATGCGTCTGAAAGCTGCGGTTTAAAAAAAAACAACCCAGAAACCCAATCAAGTCTGATTGCTCACAAAAGGTATTCAACATGAACCACCGGGGCTATAAATCAGTTTTAAACACAGCAATTCTCGGTTTGAAAAATTAACAAATCGTAAAAAATTTACAATCAGCAACTTGTATTATATTAAATTTTTATTCAATCAACAATATGTTTTATCAAATAATTGATTTTCAAGACTAAACAAATTACTTCAAATCTAAACCGAGAATAGCTATTTTAAACACTAAACTTTAAACCAAAACGCTCAACACTACACGCTCTACCCTCACCCCTCAACTGATCTCCACTTGCACATACGGACATACATCGCTAAATTTGTGATACTC